>NZ_WMBF01000419.1:0-5618 GCF_019400875.1 Streptomyces anatolicus
GACTCGGGGGATGAACTCGACACGACGCGCCGTCCTCGCGGGGCTGTTGGCCACGGGAATTGCGCCCTGCACGGCAGGGTCCGCCGTGGCGGCGCGGCCCCGGCCCGCTGCCTCGCTGCTGGGGAAGGAGATCCGGCGGCTGCCCACCTCGCGCCACGAGGTCGCCCTCACCTTCAACGCCGCCTGGGACGAGAGCGGACTCGACACCGTCCTGACCGAGCTGCGGCGCCGACGGCTCCCGGCGACCTTCTTCCCGACCGGCCGCTTCGCCAGGGCCCACCCCCGGGCCGTGCGCGCCATGGGCGCCGAGCACGGACTCGGCAACCACTCCGACACCCACCCCTACTTCGACCGACTCACCAGCGGGCAGCGGGAACAAGAAGTGCGTCGCGCGGACGCCGCGATCCGGGAAGCGGCGCGGACCGAACCGCTGCCGTTCTTCCGCTTCCCCTTCAGCCACACCACGCCGGAGACGGTCGCCGACGTCAACAGGTTCGGGTACGCGGCGATCGAGTTCACCGTCGACACCAACGGCTACCTCGGCCCGGGCGGCGGCATGACCGTGGAGCGCGTCGTCGGGCGGGCCGTGGCCGCGCTCGCGCCGGGCGCCCTCATCCAGATGCACGTCGGCAGCGCGACCGGCGGAACCGTGCTCGACGCCGAGGCGCTGCCCCACATCCTCGACGCCGTCCGCGCGAATGGCTACGGCGTCGTGGACCTCCGCGCATTCCTGGTCCCCGAGGGGACGTGAGGGGGCCGCCGCCCGAACCGCCCCTAGCCCGGCAACCGCTCGCTCAGACGCGCCAGTTCGCCCCGCGACGCCACCCCCAGCTTCGGATAGGCGTTGTACAGGTGATAGCCCACCGTCCGCGGGCTCAGGAACAGCTGCGCCCCGATGTCGCGGTTGCTCAGCCCCGCCGCCGCGAGCCGTGTCACCTGCAGCTCCTGCGGGGTGAGCGTGCTGAAGCGGTCGCCCCCCGGGGTGGCCGCGGGGCGGGACTCGCCGGTGGCCCGCAGTTCGGCGCGGGCCCGCTCCGCCCACGGCCCGGCGCCCACGCTCTCGAAGGCGTCGGCCGCGCCGCGCAGCGGGACGCGGGCCTCGGTGCGGCGGCCCGCTCTGCGCAGCCACTCGCCGTACAGCAGTCCGGTGCGGGCCCGCTCGAAGGGCAGGCCGCCGCCCTGGTGCAGCCGCACCGCCCGTTCGTAAAGCTCACCGGCCCGCTCCTCCGGGGCGAGCAGCGCCCGGCAGCGCAGCGCGATCGCCTCGGCCCACGCCTGACCGGTGGCCTCCGCCCAGGCCTCGTAACGGGCGAGGGCCGCAGACGCGCGGTCAGGGGCGCCGGCGCGGGCGGCGGCCTCGATGAGGTCCGGCAGGGAGTAGAGGACCCGCACCGCGTGCCGCGCGGGGCCGTCGAGCAGTTCCTCGTAGCGCCGCAGCGCGGCCTCGGGGCGGCCGAGCCCCAGGTCGAGCAGGCCCAGCGCGCCCACGCCCCACGCGAGACAGGGCGGGTCGGCCCGTACGTCGTCGCGGATCGCGAGTTCTCTGCAGCGCTCCTCGTCGCCCTCGACGGCCGCCAAGTGCGCCAGGACGCCGCGGATCTGGTCGACGTACGGCAGTTGGCCGATGTCCTCGGCCACGCGCAGCCCCTCGGACGCGGCGGTATGGCCGTCGCGGTGGCGGCCCAGGAGCGTGTGCGAGCGGGCCAGGAGCATCAGGGCCAGCGGCAGCATGCCGATCGCCCCCTGCGAGCGGCACTCCTGCTCCAGCGCGGTGAAGTGCTTGTGCCCCGCCTCCAGATCGCCGGTGGAGAACGCCCAGGCGGCGATGGAAAGCCGCTCACGCAGACCGAGCCCCGCGTGTTGCCCGCCGAGGCCCGAGACGAGGTCGCGCAGCGCGGGCAGTGCCGCCTTCGGGTCGTCCGCGGCAAGCTGCTCCAGGGCCAGCGCGGCGTCGACGAAGGGCGCGGTGTCCGCGCTCCGGGTAAGCTCCAACGAGGCGAGGCGGGCGGTCAGTTCGGACACCGCGGACCGAGGACCGCCCAGCCAGGCCGCCGTCACCGCCTCGTAGAGCATGAACGCCGCGGTCCCTGGGGCCACCGCCGCGACCGCTGCCGCGCCCTCACCGAGAAGGGTGTACGACGTTTCGAGCCGCCCCTGCTCACGGGCGACGGCGGCCCGCACCTTGACCAGTTCGGCGCGGCGCAGCGGATCGGTGAGGTGCGGGGCGGCCCGGGTCGCGAGGTCGGCGGCGCGCGGGCCCTCCCCGGCGGCGGCCGCCGCGTGCGCGGCCAGCGCGAGACGCCGGACGCGGTCGCGGGAGTCGGGGCTCAGCCGCGCCGCACGCTCACAGGCGGCGGCCACGGCCGTGTAGCCGCCACGCGCGCGTGCGTGCTCCGATGTCTCCTCCAGGACGGCGGCGACGTACTCGTCGGGCTCGGTGGTGGCCGCCGCCAGATGCCAGGCGCGCCGGTCGATGTTGCCCACGCACGGCAGCGCGTGGGCGAGTGCCCGGTGCGCGGCGAGCCGGTCGCCGAGCGGCGCGCTGCGGTAGGCGGCCGAGCGGATCAGCGGGTGACGGAAGACCAGCCGCCCCTCGGCGACCCGCACCAGGTCCTTGCGTTCGGCCGGGTCCAAGTCGGTGACGGAGGCGCCCAGTTCGGAGGCGGCCGACGCGATGACCGCCAGGTCGTCGGTGGCCTCGGCGGCGGCGACGAGCAGCACCGTGCGGGTGCCCTGGGGCAGCCCGGAGATGCGGTCGGTGAACGTCCGCTGCACGCGCGCGTGACCGCTGATCGGCGTGGTGTCGTGGGCCAGCCCCTCCCGCTGCGCCACGGGCAGTTCCCGCAGCGCCAAGGGGTTGCCCGCCGCCTCGCCGAGAATACGCACGCGCGCGTGGTGCGGCAGATCGGCGGCGTGCTCCGCGAGCAGCTCCCGGGCGGCGGCGTCGGAGAGCGCGCCCACCCGCAGCTCGTCCAGGCCCTGCGCGGGGAACGGCGGCGCGTAGGTGTCCCGCGCCGCGAACAGCATGACGACGCCCTCGGCGTCCAGGCGCCGGGCGGCGAAGAGCAGCGCCTCGGCCGACGCCTTGTCGAGCCAGTGCGCGTCGTCGACGACGCACAACAGCGGCTGCTCCTCGGCGAGATCGGCGAGCAGGGTGAGCACGGCGAGCCCGGTCAGGAACCGGTCCCCGCCGCTCGCTTCCACGGACGCGGGGCCAAGACCCGCCACCATGCCCTCCGGGCCGGCCGCCACGTCGGAGAGCCCCAGCGCGCCCCCGAGCGCCCGCGCCTGCCGCTCGGGCAGCTCCCCGACGCGGTCCGCCGCCCGGCCGAGCAGCAGATGCAGCCCCGCGAACGGCAGTTCGCTCTCCGAGTCGGTGCCGGTGGCCCGCAGCACCCGCAGCCCCTCGGCGCGGGCCGCGTCGACCGCGTGCGCCAGCAGCGCGGACTTGCCTATCCCGGCTTCGCCGCGCACGACGAGCGCCGCGCTGCGGCCCTGCCGTGCCCCCTGCAGAACCCGGTCGATGACGCCGAGTTCGTCTTCCCTCCCGTACCACCCCATGGGACAGACCTTACGTCCCACCAGCGGCTTCGTTCAGTCGACGGTCAGGACGACCTTGCCACGACCGTGCCCGGTGGCCACTAGGCGGTGCGCGTCCGCCGCCCGCTCCAGCGCGAACTCCGCGCGCAGAAGCACGTCCACCGCCCCCTTCTCGTACAGCGCGGTCAGCTCGGCCAGACGCGCGGCGGACCGGGTGCCGCCCCACTCCGGCAGTCCCAGCCGTGCCGCCTCCTCCGTGGCGACCATGGTCACCACCCGGCGCCGGTCCTTGGTCACCGCCACGGCGGCGCGCAGCCCCTCCGGGCCCGCCGCGTCGAGCGCCGCGTCCACACCGTCGGGCGCGACGGCACGGATCCGCTCGACGAGCCCTTCCCCGTACGTCACCGGGATCGCCCCCAGCGCCCGCAGGTGGTCATGGTTGCGCTCGCTCGCCGTGCCGATGACGGTCGTGGCGCCCCAGGCCCGCGCCAACTGCACGGAGAACGTGCCGAGCGCGCCGGCCGCGGCGCCGATCAGCACCGTGTCCCCGGGACCCACCCGCAGTTGCGAGAGCGCGAGATGAGCGCCCTGACCGTTGCCCGAGAAGCCACCCGCGACCGTCCACGGCATCGCGCCGGGCTTGTGCACCAGCTGCTCGGCGGGGACGGCGACGTACTGCGCGTACCCGCCGAGCAGGCCGTATCCCAGCACCTCGTCGCCGACCGCGAAGTCGGCGACCCGCTCGCCGATCCGGTCCACCACCCCGGCGAACTCGTTGCCCGGCACGAGGGGAAACCCCCGCTCGGCACCCGGCGGCGTCCACCCTTCCCGCACCCTCAGGTCGAACGGCTGCACCCCGGCAGCCCTCACCCGTACACGCACCTCACCGGGGCCCGGCTCGGGCACGGCCAGCTCCATGGGCCGCAGCACTTCGGGCGGACCGTAGGCCGACAGGGCGGCGGCGGTCATCTTCATGGCAGTTCCTTGCTTCGCGCTCACGACAATTCCTTCGTACGTTGCGACAGGTGACGCCCAGTGGGGCGGCGGGGTTGAGATGAGGCACGCCGTGAGGGCGCGCACCTCACGGGACCAGGACGACCTTGCCGACGGTCTCGCGGTTCTGCAGCGCCCGGTGCGCCGCCGCCGCTTCCCGCAGCGGGAAACGCGTCACCGCGGGCACCAGACGTCCGGCCGCGGCCTCCGCGATGGCCCGGTCCTGCGCGCCCCGCAGCCCGCCGGGCACCTTCAGCAGGCGCGGCCCGAGCGCGACCGTGACCTCGAGGACACGGTCGAAGAGGTCCCGCGCGCTCAGCTCGGTGACCGTACCGGCCGACCAGCCGAACAGCAGCAACCGCCCGCCGAAACCGATCAGTTCGAGGGCGTCACGCCCCGGCCTGCCGCCCACCCCGTCGAGCGCCACCGTCACCTCGCGGCCCCGCAGCGCCTCACGGACACGCTCGGGCCACCGCGGGTCGTCGTAGTCCACGGCCACGTCGGCGCCGAGCGCCCGCACCCGCTCCACCTTCTCCGCGCCGCCGGCCGCTCCCACCACCGTGGCGCCCGCGTTCCTCGCGGCCTGCACGAGAAGCGTCCCGACGCCGCCCGCGGCCGCCGTCACCAGGACCACGTCGTCCGCGGTGAACCCGGCCAGGTGCTCGATCGCCAGGGCGGTCCGCCCGGTGCCGACCATCGCGACGGCGGTGTCGAAGGCGACCTCGTCCGGCAGCGGATGCAGCGCCTCGACCTCGCGTACGGCGAACTCGGCGTAGCCCGCGTTGACCAGACCCAGGTGCGCGGCGACCCGCCGCCCGAGCCAGGAGCCGTCCACACCGTCACCGACCGCGTCGATCACCCCCGCGACCTCACGGCCCACGGTCAGCGGCAACTCGGGAAGCGCGAAGGGGAGTTGGTCGGCGGCGCCCTCGCGCAGCGCCGTGTCGAGCAGATGGACCCCGGCGGCCCCGACGGCGATCCGCACCTGGCCGGGCCCCGGCACCGGGTCGGGGACCTCCTCGTACGTGAGGTTCTCGGCGGGCCCGAAGGTGTGCAGACGTATGGCGTGCATGGCGGTCAACTCC
>NZ_WMBF01000041.1:0-24140 GCF_019400875.1 Streptomyces anatolicus
GGGGTAGAGGACGGATCATGTCGCGAGTGCCAGGATGGATCGGTCGGCTCGGTGCCGGACTGAGCGAGATGGGCGAGCGGTTGAACGAGAAGCGCCGCGACGAGGACGCCGACCCGGACAACGGCGACCCGAGCGACCCCTCCGGCGGGGAGCAGGAGCACGTACCGCCGCCGCCCGCGTACGCGCCGCAGGTGGCGCCGAGACCCGACCCCGTCGCGGCCGTGCCGTGGGGCATGCGGGTCGCGGCCGAGGCCGGCTGGCGCCTGCTCGTCCTCGCGGGCACGCTCTGGGTCCTGATGAAGGTCATCAGCGCGGTGCAGCTCGTGGTGCTCGCCTTCGTGGCCGCGCTGCTGATCACCGCGCTGCTGCAGCCCACGGTGGCGCGGCTGCGCAGGCTCGGTCTGCCCCGGGGCCTTGCGACGGCGGTCACCGCGATCCTCGGCTTCGTCATCATGGGCCTGGTCGGCTGGTTCGTGGTCTGGCAGGTCATGGAGAACGCCAACGAGCTGTCCGGGCAGGTCCAGGACGGCATCGACGACCTGCGCAAGTGGCTGCTGAACAGCCCCTTCCACGTGACCGAGGATCAGATCAACGACATCGCCACGAGCCTGCGCGAGGCGGTCGGTGCCAACACCGAGGAGCTGACCTCCGCGGGCCTCGAAGGCGTCACGGTCATCGTCGAGGCGCTGACCGGCATCCTGCTCGCGATGTTCTCCACGCTCTTCCTGCTGTACGACGGCAAGCGCATCTGGCAGTGGTTCCTGAAGCTCGTGCCGGAGCAGGCGCGGCCCGGTATCGCCGGCGCGGGGCCGAGGGCCTGGCGCACGCTCACCGCGTATGTGCGCGGCACGGTGATAGTGGCCATGATCGACGCCATCTTCATCGGCATCGGCATCTACTTCCTCGGGGTGCCGATGGCGGTGCCGCTGGCCGTCATCATCTTCCTGGCCTCGTTCGTCCCGCTCGTCGGTGCCGTGGTCTCCGGCGCGCTCGCCGTGGTCGTCGCGCTGGTCACGCAGGGCGTGTTCACGGCCGTGATGGCGCTCGCGGTGGTCCTCGCGGTGCAGCAGATCGAGGGGCACATCCTGCAGCCGTTCATCCTCGGCCGCGCGGTGCGGGTGCATCCGCTGGCGGTGATCCTCTCGGTCGCCGCGGGCGGCATGGTCGCCGGGATCGGCGGTGCGGTCGTGGCGGTGCCGCTGGTGGCCGTGACGAACACGGTCGTCGGCTACCTCCGGTCGTACGCGCGTGAGACGGCCCTGAAGCAGCGGCCGCGCCCCCAGGGGGCCACCCCGACGGATGTGTCCCTGACGGATCCGCCGCCGCAGCAGTAGGTCCTCGGATACGCGAAACGCCGGGCGGGCTGGAGATTCCAGCCCGCCCGGCGTTTCGCGGACGAACCCGGCGGAGCCGGTGATCGACGGTGCGGAGGGTTACTCCGCCAGGTGAGCCTCGGAGTCGAGCGTGACGCCGACCGCCTGGATGACCGCGGCGACCTTGACGGCCTCCTGGATCGTCTCGCGGTCGACGCCGGCCTTGCGCAGGACCTGCTCGTGCGAGTCCAGGCACTGGCCGCAGCCGTTGATCGCGGAGACCGCGAGGGACCACAGCTCGAAGTCGACCTTCTCCACGCCCGGGTTGCCGATGACGTTCATCCGCAGGCCCGCGCGCATCGTCCCGTACTCCGGGTCGGAGAGCAGGTGGCGCGTGCGGTAGAAGACGTTGTTCATCGCCATGATGGCGGCGGCCGACTTGGCGGCCGTGTACGCCTCGGGGGAGAGGTTCGCCTTGGCCTCGGGCTCCAGCTCGCGCAGCACCTTCGGGGAGCGGGACGCGATGGCGCAGGCCAGCACGGTGCCCCACAGCTGCTGCTGCGGCAGGTCGCTGTTGCCGATGACCGAGCCGAGGTTCAGCTTCAGGTCCTTGGCGTAGTCCGGTACGGCGGACTTCAGTTCGTCGAGTGCCATGTCAGAGCCTTCCGTTCACTCGCCCGAGAGCAGCGCGACCGGGTCGAGGGTCTCGTCGCCCTTGCTCCAGTTGCAGGGGCACAGCTCGTCGGTCTGCAGGGCGTCGAGGACCCGCAGGACCTCCTTGGGGTTACGGCCCACGGAACCGGCGGTCACCATCGTGAACTGGATCTCGTTGTTCTGGTCGACGATGAAGACGGCGCGCTGCGCGAAGCCGTCCTCGCCCTCGATGCCGAGGTCACGCATGAGCTCGTGCTTCGAGTCGGCGAGCATCGGGAAGGGCAGGTCCGTCAGGTCCGGGTGGTCCTTGCGCCAGGCGTGGTGCACGAACTCGGAGTCACCGGAGAAGCCGAGGATCTGGGCGTCACGGTCGGCGAACTCGTCGTTCAGCTTGCCGAAGGCCGCGATCTCGGTCGGGCACACGAAGGTGAAGTCCTTGGGCCACGCGAAGACGATCTTCCACTTGCCCTCGTAGGTCTTGTGGTTGATCTGCTCGAACTCCTTGCCCTGCTCCAGGGAGACACAGGCAGTCAGGTCGAACTCGGGGAACTTGTCACCGACAGTGAGCACGCATACTCCTTGCGACGAAGAAATCCCTTTTGGGGAGTTTCCTGTGGGGTTGGACTGATGTCGATGGTGGCACAGGGTGCATTGATTAGGGAAATAGCTAGAGTGGGTCGTGTTGATCGGAGGTGGTTATCAGTGCGAGCCATAAATAGGGGAAAGTTCCCCGGCAAGCAGAGCAACGGCAAGCAGCCCAGTCTGGCCCAGCTGCGGGCCTTCGCCGCGGTGGCCGAGCATCTGCACTTCAGGGACGCCGCCGCCGCGATCGGGATGAGCCAGCCCGCCCTCTCGGGTGCCGTCGCGGCCCTGGAGGAGGCACTGGGTGTCCAGCTCCTGGAGCGGACCACGCGCAAGGTGCTGCTCTCCCCGGCCGGTGAGCGCCTGGCCGTGCGGGTCAGGGCGGTCCTCGGCGAGGTCGAGGCGCTCCTGGAGGAGGCGGAGGCCGTCAAGGCGCCGTTCACCGGGGCGCTGCGGCTCGGCGTCATCCCGACCGTCGCCCCGTATCTGCTGCCGACGCTGATCGCGCTGGTCCACGAGAAGTACCCGGACCTGGACCTCCAGGTGCACGAGGAGCAGACCTCCTCGCTGCTCGAAGGGCTCGCCGCCGGACGGCTCGACCTGCTGCTGCTCGCGGTGCCGCTCGGAATGCCGGGGGTGACCGAACTGCCCCTCTTCGACGAGGACTTCGTGCTCGTCACGCCCCTCGACCACTGGCTCGGCGGCCGCGAGGGCATTCCGCGCGAGGCGCTGAAGGAGCTGAACCTGCTGCTGCTGGACGAGGGCCACTGTCTGCGTGACCAGGCGCTGGACATCTGCCGGGAGGCGGGCCGCGCGGACGCCCCGGTCACCACGACCGCGGCCGGGCTCTCCACGCTTGTCCAGCTGGTCGCGGGCGGGCTCGGCGTCACCCTGCTGCCGCGGACCGCCGTGCGGGTGGAGACCAGTCGCAGCAATCAGCTGCTGACCGGGTACTTCGCCGATCCGGCGCCGACCCGGCGGGTCGCCCTCGCGATGCGGGCGGGCGCTGCGCGGGCGGCCGAGTACGAGGAGCTGGCGGAGGCCTTGCGGGGGGCGGTGCGGCCGTTGCCGGTGCGGGTGGTGTGACCCCGCACCGGCCCTTCGGGCGCTTCCCCCGGGCCCGGACCTACTCCGTCCGCAAGCCCTCCGGCCGCATCATCCGCCACAGCGGCGGCAGGCTGAGCAGCGTCACCACCGCCACGAGCACCGCGCCCGCCACCGTCAGGGGGACGAACATCCACCAGTCGGTGACCGACTTCTGGATCATGCGGACCATGACATAGCCGAGACCGAGGCCGCCCGCGACGGCGAGCGCGAGGCCGATCGCGACCGGGATCGCCGTCTGCCACAGCACCGACCACGCCATCGAGCCGCGCCGCGTACCGAAGGCGGTCAGGGCCGCGAGCAGCCGCTTGCGCTCGCGCAGTTGCTCCAGCATCGACACCAGCATGGACGCCGCGATCAGCATCATCGTGGCCATCGCGCCGGCCTGGATGCCGGTGTGGATGGTGGCGTACTGCTTGTCGCGTTCGACCGCGCGCAGCGTCATCACGTCGAGGAACGGGTCGACGCGGGCCGCGGTGTTGCGGATGTACTCCTCGGCGTCGGGCTCGTCCGGATCGACTTGGATCATCGCGGTCGTCGAGGCGTCGACCAGCTTGGTCCGGTCGACCGCGCCCGGCGTGGCGTAGACGCCGTCGTGCAGCTCGCCGCCCGGGTCGGGGCGGGCCCTGACCGTGCGGGAGTCGGCGGGCAGCGTCCACAGGACGTGCCGGTGACCGGGCTCGTCCCAGCTGACGGGGTTGAGGTCGAGCTGCTTGCCGGGGCGGGCCGTCGCGTCGACCCACTTGTTCAGCCGCTTGTTGCCGGTGTGCACGACGAAGGTGTCGCCGTCCTCGCACGTGCCGATGCGGGCCAGCTCGCGCAGGTTCGCGCAGGTGGCGACGGTCAGCTCCGTGAGGGGCCGGAGGGCGTCGGCGCTCATCTTGCCCGGTCGGACGGCGTACGTGGTGACCGTGCCGATGACGTTCTTGACGCCCTTGGTCGTACGGAACTTGCTGTTCATCCGCTCGGCGAGCTTCCCGTCGCCGACATCGGCCGTGACCACCAGCTTGGCGCGGCCGGGGTCGTTGTCCGTGGTCCGGTTGAAGTCGTCGTGCATGGCGCCGAACATCATCTGGAGGGCGACCGCGCCCGCCACCGCCACGGTGATGCCGCCGACCGCCCTGGCCGCCGTACCGCTGCTCAACTGGAGCCTGCGCGTAGCCAGCTGCCAGGGCACGGGTCCGCCCCCGCGCAGCCGGGCCACGCTCGCCTCCACCAGCCACGGCAGCAGCGCGGCGAGGCCCACCAGGGTGAGCGTCGAGCCCAGGCCGATGGCGTAGACCGGCGGGCCCATGTCGCCGCCGACGCGACCGGCCGCCAGCAGGATGCCGAGGCCGAGCAGCGGCATCACGAGCCGCCACCACAGCCTGCGCCGACGGGGCTTGGAGCTGCGGACGACGCCCAGCGGCTCGATGGAGACCGCGCGCAGCGAGATCAGCGTGACCACGACCGCCGTCACCGGCACGGCCGCGAGGACCAGCAGGGCGAGCCCGGGCAGCGGCACCACGTCCGAGGGGAAGGCGCTGACCTGCGTCAGGTCGAACATGCCGAACAGCTCGCGCAGGCCGAGGAAGGCGACGGCGCCCACGGCGAGACCGAGCAGCGCCCCGCTCAGCGACTCGCCCGCCGCGATCCGCCGTACGGTGTGCGCGTCCGCGCCCACCAGCCGCAGCGCCGCGAGGCGCCGGTCGCGTCGCTCGCCGCCGAAGCGGACGGCCGTACCGATGAAGATGATCACCGGCGTCAGCAGGACCACGCAGGCGAGCACGACGAGTACGACCAGGAGCGGGTCAAGGGGCTCGGCGGGCTGTGCGTAGCCGAAGTTCGCGACGCGGTGGCCGCCCTTGGCCGGGGTGAGGGCGTGCGAACCGGCGTAGTAGTACAGCTCCTTGGGGTGGATCAGGCCCGCGTCGCCGATGGTGCCCGTGACCCGGTACTGACCGAAGCGCTCCTTCAGGAGGGCGCCATCGGAGCTGTCCAGGAGGTCGCGCAGGGCGGGCGAGACGACCATCTCACCGTCCGCCGGGATCTTCTGAAGACCCGGCGGCAGCACCGGACGCGAACCCTCGGCGCGCAGCACACGGCCGCTCACCGTCTTGTCGCGGAAGTCGGTGGGCAGGTCGCGCTGGAGGACCGTCGAATCGGACTTGGCGACCTGCTTCCCGGAGAACTGGTCCTCGGCGGAGCGGGCGACCGAGCGGTCCTCGCGCCGCTCCATCAGCTCGGGCACGGAGGCCGCGCCGAGCAGCAGCGCCACGCCGAGACCGACGCCGACCGCCGTCAGGATCGTGCGCGTCCAGCCCTCACGGCCGCCGACGGCGAACCGCATGCCCATGGCGAGGTCACGGGCGTAGGCGCGCATGCCCCTTGGCGCGGTGTGCCCGGCGCCGGGTGCCCCTGGCCGCGAACTGCCGGTCCTGGCACGGGTGTCGAGGCTCATATGACCCGCTCCATGTCGCGCGACCTGCCGTCGCGGACGACGATCTCGCGGTCGGAGTAGGCGGCGACGCGGGTCTCGTGGGTGACCAGGACGACGGCGGCGTTGGTGGAGCGGGCGGCGTCGGTCAGGAGTTCCATCACGCGCTCGCCGTTGAGGGAGTCCAGGGCGCCGGTCGGCTCGTCGGCGAAGACCACGCGCGGGTTCGTAGCGAGCGCGCGGGCCACGGCGACGCGCTGGCCCTGGCCGCCGGAGACCTCGCCGGGCCGCTTGGCGGCGACGTCGTCGACCTCCAGGCGCTCCATCCAGGTGCGGGCGGTCGCCTCGGCCTCCTTGCGCCGCGCGCCGTTCAGCCGCAGCGGAAGGGCGACGTTCTCGACGCAGGTCAGCTCCGGCACGAGCTGGCCGAACTGGAAGACGAACCCGAACTCGCTGCGGCGCAGCGCGCTCAGGGCGGAGTCCGGCATGCCGGTCAGCTCGCGGCCGTCGTAGGTGATGGAGCCCTCGTCGGGGCGGACGATCCCGGCGAGGCAGTGCAGCAGGGTCGACTTGCCGGAGCCCGAGGGGCCCATGACGGCGACGACCTCGCCGGGGTGGATGGAGAAGGCCGCGCCGTCGAGCGCGGTGGTCGGGCCGTAGGCCTTGCGCAGCCCGTGGGCCGTGAGGAGGGAGCCTGCGGGGGTCATGCGGAACGCACCTCCTGGGCGAGCTTGCCGAGGCGTGCGGCGGCCAGCTCCAGCCAGCGCAGATCGGCTTCGAGATGGAAGAGCGCGTGGTCGCAGATGAGCTGGTCGGCGAGGTCGCCCTTGCGCTTGCGGTCGGTGAGGATACGCATCAGGCGCAGGTGCTCGGCGCGCTGCACGTCGAGGAGTTCGGCGGCGTCGCGGCCGGTGAGGAGCGCGAGGACGACCTTGGTGTAGAGGGTCGACTGGAGGTAGGGCTCGGGCTTCTCCGGGGTGGCGAGCCAGCGCTGGACGTCGGTGACGCCGGCGTCGGTGATCGCGTACCGCTTGCGCTCGGGGCCGCCGCCCGCCTCTATGCCGTCGACCTCGACGAGGCCGTTCTTCAGCAGCCGGGACATGGTCGAGTAGACCTGTCCGTAGTGCAGGGGCTTGTCGTGCCCGAACTTCTCGTCGAAGGCGCGCTTGAGGTCGTAGCCGTGCCGGGGGCCCGACTCCAGGAGACCCAGAAGGGTGTGGCCAATGGACATGAGGCGCACTCTACACGGTGTGTATACGTGCCGTGTATACACCCGGTGAGGAGTGCAGGGGTTCGAAAAGGGGGCAACCTTCCAGGGCTTGAAACGGTCGGTTCCTTAGGGGCGGGTGCTCATTGTCACGTCCGGAAAAGACCGGATCGGATGACCTTTGTCCCTAGGTGCGGTGTTAGTTTCATGAGCTGACTTAGCCACCAGCGCCTTGCCAGTGAGAAGACGAGACGTACGAGACGTACGGGTCGTACGAGACGGAAGCGGAGCACTCTCAGTCATGGGCCGAGCCGAAGAACGACAAGCGCGGCAGCGCGGTGCCCGCCGGGCAGCGCGCGGGCGCCCGTCCGGCGGCAAGCGCACCGGCATACGCCGCTTCTTCACCTGGAAGAAGCTCCTCGGGACGTTCTTCGGGTTCTGCCTGCTCGGCATGCTCGGTTTCGTGATCCTCTACATGGTCGTCGACATTCCCGAGGGGAACGCCGCGGCGAAGATGCAGAGCAACGTCTACCGGTACAGCAACGGCGACGTCATCGCCAGGACCGGCGACGTGAACCGCGAGATCGTCGACCTGGCCAAGGTCCCCGAGGACGTACAGAAGACCTTCGTCGCGGCCGAGAACAAGTCCTTCTACAAGGACGAGGGCATCGACTTCAAGGGCACCGCCCGCGGTGTGCTCAACACGGTGACCGGCAAGGGCAAGCAGGGTGGCTCGACGATCACCCAGCAGTACGTGAAGAACTACTACCTCAGCCAGGACCAGACCGTCAGCCGCAAGCTGCAGGAGCTGGTCATCTCGCTGAAGGTGGACCGCGAGAAGAGCAAGGACGACATCCTCGCGGGCTACATCAACACCAGCTACTACGGCCGCGGCGCCTACGGCATCCAGGCCGCCGCCCAGGCCTACTACGGCGTCGACGCCAAGAAGCTGGACGTCTCGCAGGGCGCCTACCTCGCCGCCCTCCTCCAGGCCCCGAGCCAGTACGACTGGACCTCCGCCACGGCGACCGGCAGGAAGCTGGTCAAGCAGCGCTGGAACTACGTACTCGACAACATGGTCGAGGAGGGCTGGCTCGACTCGGGCAAGCGCGCGAAGCTCACCTTCCCCACGCCCGAGCCGCCCAAGGCCCCGCCCGGCCGCGAGGGACAGATCGGCTACCTCGTCGACGAGGCCAAGCGCGAGGTGCTGCGCGACAGCGGCCTGAGCGAGGCCCAGTTCGAGGCCGGCGGCTACACGGTCACCCTGAACATCGACCCGAAGAAGCAGAAGCAGCTCGAGAAGGCCGTCGACAGGAAGCTGAACGACAAGCTCGACCGGAAGAAGAACAAGGCGGACGCCCGGGTCCAGGCGGGCGCGGCCTCCGTCGACCCGAAGACCGGCAAGGTCCTCGCCATGTACGGCGGCGAGGACTACGTGAAGCACTTCACGAACAACGCCACCCGCCGCGACTACCAGTCGGCCTCCACCTTCAAGCCGCTGATCCTCGCCGCCGCCCTCGAACAGGGCGCCACCACCCAGGACGGCAAGCCGATCACGGCGGGCACGATCTACGACGGCACCAGCAAGCGCCCGGTCAAGGGCAGCGAGGTCGGCTTCGCGCCGCCGAACGAGGACGACGTCGACTACGGCCCCGTCACCGTCCAGAAGGCGATGAACAAGTCCATCAACTCCGTCTTCGCGCAGATGGGCGTGGACGTCGGGATGCCCAAGGTGATGGAGATGGCGGGCAAGCTCGGCATGGACGTCGAGGGCCTGCCCGCCGTGCCCGCCCAGACGCTCGGCTCGATGGGCGCGAGCCCGCTGGAGATGGCGGGCGTGTACGCCACGCTCGACAACCACGGCAAGAAGGTCACCCCCGCCCTGGTCGGCTCCGTCGAGCACAAGGACCGCACGATCGACCTGCCCGACCCGATCGGCGACCAGGTCATCAAGCGCGGCACCGCCGACTCGCTGACCTCCGTCCTGACCGGCGTGGTCGACGACGGCACCGGCCACGCCGTGCGCAACCCCGTGCAGGACGTGGCCGGCAAGACCGGCACGTCGGACGACAACAAGTCGGCCTGGTTCACCGGCTACACGCCGAAGCTGGTCACCTCCGTGGGCCTCTTCGGCGAGGGCGCCCCCGGCACGCCGGAGAAGAACAAGCAGGTCTCCATGAGGGGCGCGGGCGGTCTGCAGCGCGTCGCCGGCGGCAGCTTCCCCGCCGAGATCTGGGCGGCGTACACCTTCGACGCGATGGGCGCGCCGAGCAAGTTCGACCTCGACACGGACATGGGCGCGGCCATCGCCCCGCCCCCGGAGCCGACGAAGTCGCAGCCGCCCAGGGAGCCGTCGAGCACGCCGTCGAAGCCGGAGAAGGACCCGTCGTCGAAGCCGCCGACGCAGTCCCCGTCCTCCAAGCCTCCGACGCAGTCACCGTCCTCCAAGCCGCCGACGCAGTCCCCGTCGTCGAAGCCGCCGACGCAGTCGCCGGACCCCTCGCACACGATCGGGATCCCCGACGACCCCGATGACCGCGTGCCCGGCAGGGACTGACGGAGCTAGCGCCGACACGAGAGGCGCCCGGAACCGCGATGGTTCCGGGCGCCTCTCGTCGTGTGCGGCTCTGGCTCTAGCTCCGGTTCAGTTCGAACCAGACGACCTTTCCCGTGCTCAGCCGTGTCGCGCCCCACCGCCGGGCCATCTTGTTGACCAGGTAGAGCCCGCGGCCGCCCTCGTCCGTGGCGCGCGCCTGGCGCAGGCGGGGCAGTTGCGGCACGTCGTCGCCGACCTCGCAGCGCAGCACGTCCGTACGCAGCAGCCGCAGCGTGATCGGCCGCGAGGCGTACCGCACGGCGTTCGTCACGACCTCGCTGACCAGCAGCTCCACCGAGTCGGTCATGTCCTCAAGACCCCAGCGCACCAGCGCGCTGCGGGCCAGCCTGCGGGCGCGGGACGGGGTGGCGTTCTCCGGTTCGAGGAACCAGTACGCCACATCGCTCGGCGCGATGCCGTCGAAGCGGGCGGCGAGCAGCGCGATGTCGTCGTCCCGGTCGCCGGGACCGAGCATGTCGAGGACCTCGTCGCAGAGCGCCTCCAGGGGCGGCGGATGGTCGGGGCCCGTCAACTGGGCGGTCGCCGCGAGCCGTTCGCGCAGCTGCTCTATGCCGGTCCACACATCGCGCAGCCGGGACTCGACGAGCCCGTCCGTGTACAGGAGCAGGGTGGCGCCCGCGGGGGCGTCCAGCTCCACGGCCTCGAAGTCCACGCCGCCCACGCCGATCGGGGCGCCCGGCGGCACGCGCAGCACCTCCGCGCGGCCGCCCAGATGCAGCAGGACGGGCGGCGGGTGACCGGCGTTGGCGATGGTGATGCGGTGCGAGACCGGGTCGTAGACCGCGTACAGACAGGTCGCCATGCGGTCGGAGCCGAGCCGCTGCGCCTGCTCGTCCAGGTGGTGCAGGACCTCCTGGGGCGGCAGATCGAGCCCGGCGAGGGTCTGCGCGGTCGTCCGCAGCTGGCCCATGATCGCCGCAGAGGTCATGGAGTGCCCCATGACGTCACCCACGACCAGGGCGACGCGGCTGCCCGGCAGCGGGATCGCGTCGTACCAGTCGCCGCCGACCCGGGCCGTCTCGGCCGCGGGCAGATAGCGCGAGGCGAGCCGCACTCCGGTCGGGCGCGGCAGCGTCTCGGGCAGCATCGTGCGCTGCAACTCGTCGGCGATGTACGCCTCGCGGCCGTACAGGACGGCCTTGTCGATGCCGAGCGCGCTGTGCGTGGCCAGCTGGGCGGCGACCAGCAGATCGTCCGCCTCGAACGCGGGCCGCTCCGGGCGGCGCAGGAACACGGCCGCGCCGATCACCCTGCGCCGGCCGCGCAGCGGCGCGAGGACCGCCCGCTGCCCCGCGGGCACGGTCCGCCCCTCGCCGAGCAGTTCGCGCAGCGCCGCCCGCGCCGCCGCCGAGTCCGCGAAGACCGGCCGCACCCCGCGCAGCACCTCGGCGAGCGCGCCGCCCTGCCGCACCTCGCACAGCTCGGCGGTCCCCGTCACATCGGTGATGTCGGGCGGCACCACCTGGAGCGAGGTCGGCGTGGCGCCGTCGGTGTCCGGCTCCTCGGCGCCCTCCTCGATGGAGCGCAGCCGGTCCGTGCGGCGCAGCCGCAGCACCAGAGGGCCGGTGGGCCGCTCGTCGCCGACGGGCAGCGGGTCGCGCAGATAGACCAGGATCGCGTCGGAGAACGTCGGGACCGTGGCCCGGCACAGGCCCATCACGATCTCGTCGAGGTCTATGCCGCGCGCGATGCGCCGGGTCGCGGCGCCCACGAAGCGCAGCCGGTCGCCGTCGCGCCGCATCGCCACGGGCCCCGCGCCCGGCGGCCGCGGCCGGCCGGTGCGCCGCTCCTCGCCGTCCGGCGGCCCCTCGGGCGGCCCCGGCTGCGCGGGCACGCCCTCGGGCGCGGGGCGCGGCCGGCCGGGGTCGGGCTCGGAGACGGACGGCTGGGAATGCTCACTGGTCGGCGGCACCGATGCTCCCGGGGATGTGTCACGCGCGCCCTGTGGCGTCTCGGGGGAACGCAGCAGCGCCCCGCGGGGATCCGCGGGGGCGGTCGGCCGGGCAGCTGGTGCCTCGCGACCCTCGTGGGGGGTGAGGTGCTCCGTCACGCGTCTCGAATCCGTCCGTCCGGGGCTGCGCGCCGTGCGCGCCGTCCAGCGTTGCACGTCGCTCAGCCGCGTCGGCAGTGCAGAAAGACCTGATGTTCCGGTGGTACGTCGGTGCTCGCGGGGGCGTACGAGTACGTGTCCTCGCCGGTGATCTCGAAACCCGCGTCCCGCACTACCTGCCGCAGTTCGTCCCGCAGGTAACCCGATACCCGGATCGTGTGCCCCAGGAACGGGATCGCCGCGTCGTCCAGGTCGGCCTCGACCATCGACAGCTCCATCAGGCCTCCCGGCCGCAGCAGGCCGTGCAGCCGCCGCAGCGCCCCGGGGATCTCCGGGCGCGGCAGCATCAGCAGCGCGAAGAAGCAGGCGATGCCGTCGAACCGGCCGACTCCGGCCGGGCCTTCGGCTGCCAGGTCCGCGATGTCGATCTGCCGGAACTCGGCCCCCGGCACGTTCTTTTCGGCCAGGGCCAGCATGCCCGCCGAGATGTCCGTGCCGAGGACGGAGTGGCCCTTCTCGGCCAATTGCAGAGCGGTCGGCAGACCCGTGCCGCAGCCCACGTCCAGGATCCGGGAACCGGGTGCGAGCGCCTCGGCGAGACGGCGTCCCGCGGCGAGCTGACCCTCCTTGTGGGGGAAGGCCTCGTCATAGTGCTGCCCGATGGCGTCAAAGGCCTCGGCCTGGCCCCTGCGGTCCTCGCTCACGTTCTGCCGCCCCTCGATGACTTCCTGTCAGACAGCGCGCGGACTCACGGAGTTGTCGCTGTGCGCCCTTGCGGAGGACGATCCTACGTTTGAACCACGGGGGCGCATCAAGGGTCTCATGAGGACACATGCGCGGGCGTACGGTCCCAGTCATCCGGAAGGGGTGGTACGACCCAGGACGGATCGGGACGCCAGTGCTGCCAGCCGTCCGAAAACGGTGCCCCCCAGGCGTCGATCACCTCGAGGGCGGCCCGCCCGGCGGCGCGTACGTCAGCGGCCTTTTCCGCGTCCATCAGACCCACCCGCAGGGCCTCGGCGAACTCGTCCTCGTCGTGCCAGCGCCAGCTGCCGTCGGGGCGCACGGAGATGTCCAGAAAGTGATCCTCGGAATCCACGCCGTCCGACCAGCGGGCGCGCGGCTCCTCCAGGTTCACGTACCAGTTCTTGAACCGCCAGCCCGGCTCCCAGAACAGCCAGACCGACCACGGGTCGCCGGGGCGGGCGAGCTTCAGGACGCCGGTGCCGAACCAGCGGTCCCTGCGGACCGTGCGCGGCTTGGTGTAGCGGGTGGCCAGGGGCTCGTGGTGCAGGGGGGTTCCGTCGGCGAGGACCGGCTTGACGCATTCGGTGCCGGGCGCCATCCAGACGGCGAGCAGGTCCTCGCTGTCCTGGACGACGGTGACGGGGCGGCAGATGTGCACGTGGTCCCCGGCGTTCTCGCGGTACCGCCACAGGATGTGGTCGCCGGGGGCCCACCGGGCCGCCGCACCGTCACCGTCCGTCGTCTTCCCGTCGAGGTCTGTCATGGACAGATATTAGACGGCCCTCCTGTGACGGCCCCGGGGGTCTCCGGGGAGTCCCGGGGCCACCGGGGAGCCGTCACGCCTGGGGGCGCGTCATGCGCAGGACGTCGAGCGCCTCGTCCAGCTGCTCCCGGGTGAGGTCGCCCCGGTCGACGTAACCGGCCTCCAGGACGACCTCGCGGATCGTCTTGCGCTCGGCCAGGGACCTCTTGGCGACCTTCGCCGCCTCCTCGTAGCCGATGTACTTGTTCAGCGGGGTCACGACGGACGGCGACGACTCGGCGTACTCCCTGGCCCGTTCGCGGTTGGCGGTGATGCCGTCGACGGTCCGGTCGGCGAGCAGCCGGGAGACGTTGGCGAGCAGCCGGATCGACTCCAGTACGTTCTTGGCGATCACCGGAAGCATGACGTTCAGCTCGAAGTTGCCCGCGGCGCCCGCCGCCGCGACCGTGGCGTCGTTGCCGGTGACCTGGGCCGCGACCATCAGCGCGGCCTCCGGGATGACCGGGTTCACCTTGCCCGGCATGATCGACGAACCGGGCTGGAGGTCGGGGAGGTTGATTTCCGCGAGGCCGGTACGCGGGCCCGACGCCATCCACCGCAGATCGTTGGCGATCTTCGTCAAGCCCACGCCGATCGTCCGCAGCTGCCCGCTGGTCTCGACGATGCCGTCCCGCGCGCCCTGCGCCTCGAAGTGGTCGCGCGCCTCGGTCAGCGGCAGCCCCGTGGCCCGCGCGACCTCGGCGATGACGGCCGCGGAGAAGCCGGGCGGGGTGTTGATGCCGGTGCCCACGGCCGTGCCGCCGAGCGGCAGTTCGGCCAGGCGTGGCAGGGAGGCCTCAAGGCGCTCGACGCCGTACCGCACCTGGGCCGCGTACCCGCCGAACTCCTGGCCGAGTGTCACCGGGGTCGCGTCCATCAGGTGCGTACGCCCCGACTTCACGACGTCCGCGAACTCCTCGGCCTTGCGCTCCAGGGCGGCGGCGAGGTGCTTCAGGGCCGGGATCAGATCGCCGGTGACCGCGCTCGTGGCCGCGATGTGGATCGAGGACGGGAAGACGTCGTTCGAGGACTGCGAGGCGTTGACGTGGTCGTTCGGGTGGACGTCGCGGCCGAGCCGTTCCGTCGCGAGCGTGGCGAGCACCTCGTTCGTGTTCATGTTCGACGAGGTGCCGGAGCCGGTCTGGAAGACGTCCACGGGGAAGTGCGCGTCCCAGCGCCCGTCGGCGACCTCGGCCGCCGCGTCCGCGATGGCGCCGGCGATGTCCTTGTCGACCACCCCCAGCTCCGCGTTGACCTTGGCGGCGGCCGCCTTGATCTGGGCGAGGGCGGCGATGTGGGCGCGCTCGATGCGCTGCCCGGAGATGGGGAAGTTCTCCACCGCGCGCTGGGTCTGGGCACGCCACTTGGCGTGTGCGGGCACCCGCACCTCACCCATGGAGTCGTGCTCGGTCCGGTACTCGCCGGTGTCGCTGCCGGTGCCGGTGCTGTTGCCGGTCCCGGTGCTGCCGGTGCGGTCGTCGCTGGCGTCGCTGGTCATGCCCTTGAACCTACCTCTCCGCTCAAACCCCGTGAAAAGTTGAGCACTTGTCTTGTTCCAGGTATTCCCAAGCCTGCTACCCACCAGTAAAAACCCTGGGTAACACCACACCGGGGAGGCGCAATGGAGCGCATCAGACGCAGTGGACGGTCCCGTCTGCGATGTTCGTTCGCGGCGGCCGTCGCGATGGCCGCCGTGCTCGGCACGGCGGCGGCGGTACCCGCCCAGGCTGCGGGCGGGAGCGAGGCGCAGGCGCCTGTGTCCACCCCGCTCCCGCCCGAGCTGGAGAAGATCCGGGCGGACGAGGCCACCAAGCTGTACGGCGGCCCGGCCGAGCGCCCGATGGCCGACCGCAAGACCGGCCTGATCTCGCTCGGCGACAGCGAGATCTCCGGCGAGGGCGTGGGGACGTACGAACCGGGCACCAACGGCCCCGACAACTGGTGCCACCGCTCGCCGGACGCCGCGATCCACCGCACCGGCATCCCCGCCGACGTGACGTACAACGTCGCCTGCTCGGGCGCCCAGACGGCCAACATCAGGATCGGCGGCCAGAAGCAGTACGCCGACGAGCTGGTGCAGAGCGACAACCTCGCCATCAAGGCGCGCAACACGAGGATCAAGACGATCCTGCTCGTCATCGGCGCCAACGACGACCTTCAGTTCTCACCGGTGATGACGGACTGCGTGACCCGCTATCTGCTCAGCCAGGGCGCGTGCGCGGGCAAGTACCACGACGGCTGGCAGGCGCGCGTGGACGCCCTCGTGCCCAAGGTCGAGCAGTCCATCCGCGACCTGAGGACGGTCATGAGGGACGCGGGCTACCAGGAGGGCGACTACCAGCTCGTCGCCATGGGCTACCCGAGCCCGATCGGCCCCGACTTCCGCGACAACCCCAAGTTCCCCGGCAAACTGGCCTGCGGCGGGCTCGGCTACGACTCCGACACCGAGTGGGGCCGCAACTACGCGGTGCCGACCTTCGAGAAGGGCATGCGCAGGGCCGCCAGGAACGCGGGCGCCACCTACCTCGACAACTCCCGCCTCTTCCACGGCCACGAGGTCTGCATGGAGGACACCTGGGCGCGCGGCCTCTACGTGGACGTGACCAATCCCTTCCCGCCGGACTCCAACTCCGTACGCCAGTCCTTCCACCCCAACGCGCGCGGCCACGCCGCCTTCGCGTCCTGCCTCACGCAGCTGTACGAGTCCGGCAGGCGTGAGGCCAGCTGTGCCGATCCCGCGAGCACGGGGAGCCCGAAGCTGTATGAGCTTGCCTGGGACGACGTGTTCACGCCCCTGAAGAACGAGGGCACCGGTACGTGTGTGGATGTCGACGCGTCCAAGAGCCGTAACGGGACGAAGGTGCAGGGCTGGGAGTGCACGGGTAATCGCAACCAGACGTGGTGGTACGACGGGTCGCGGGGGTCCCTGCATACGGGGCTGACCCAGGACCGGTGCCTGGACGTGCCTGACGGCGCCTATAAGGAAGGCGCCGCCGTGGTGTTGTGGAACTGCCACGGGGGTGGCAACCAGAAGTTCGTCCGGGAGGGCGGGACGGTGCGGGCCGCTGCCGCGAGTGGGCTGTGTCTGACCCTTGCGGGGGCCAAGGATCCGGTGCGGCTGCAGAAGTGCACGGGGGCGGCGAACCAGCGGTTCGCCTGAGGCCCGCGGTTCGGGGAACTGCTGCCGGTCAGCCTCCGCGGGCACGTCGTGGCTGGTCGCGCAGTTCCCCGCGCCCCTTCGGGGCGCGTCCCCTGAGGGGCGCGCCCTTTACGGGTGCTACGCCAGGCCCGGGCCCCGGACCGGGATGTGGGTGAACGTCGGTTCGGGGGCCGGGTTCTGGAAGAAGTCGTTGCCCTTGTCGTCGACGACGATGAAGGCCGGGAAGTCCTCGACCTCGATCTTCCAGACCGCCTCCATGCCCAGCTCCTCGTACTCGACGACCTCGACCTTCTTGATGCAGTCCTGGGCCAGCCGCGCCGCCGGGCCGCCGATCGAGCCGAGGTAGAAGCCGCCGTGCGCGCCGCACGCGTCGGTGACCTGCTGGGAGCGGTTGCCCTTGGCGAGCATCACCTTGGAGCCGCCCGCGGCCTGGAACTGCTCCACGTAGGAGTCCATCCGGCCTGCCGTGGTCGGCCCGAAGGAGCCCGACGCGTAACCCTCGGGGGTCTTCGCGGGACCGGCGTAGTACACCGGGTGGTCCTTCAGGTACTGCGGCATCTCCTCGCCCGCGTCGAGCCGCTCCTTGATCTTGGCGTGCGCGATGTCGCGGGCCACGACGAGCGGGCCGGTGAGCGAGAGGCGGGTCTTCACCGGGTGCTTGGTCAGCTCGGCGAGGATCGCGTCCATCGGCTGGTTGAGGTCGATCTCGACGACGTCCGCCGACTCGTCGAGGTGCTCGTCGGTCGTCTCCGGCAGGAAGCGCGCCGGGTCCGTCTCCAGCTGCTCCAGGAAGACGCCCTCGGCGGTGATCTTCGCGGTGGCCTGGCGGTCGGCCGAGCAGGAGACGGCGATCGCGACGGGCAGCGAGGCGCCGTGGCGCGGCAGGCGCACCACGCGTACGTCGTGGCAGAAGTACTTGCCACCGAACTGCGCGCCGATGCCGATCTTCTGCGTCAGCTCGAAGACCTTCTCCTCCAGCTCCTTGTCGCGGAAGCCGTGCCCGGTCGGTGAGCCCTCGGAGGGCAGCTCGTCCAGGTAGTGCGCGGAGGCGTACTTCGCGGTCTTCAGGGCGAACTCGGCGCTGGTGCCGCCGACGACGATCGCCAGGTGGTACGGCGGGCAGGCGGCCGTGCCCAGGGAGCGGATCTTCTCCTCCAGGAACTTCATCATGGAGGCCTCGTTCAGGACGGCCTTCGTCTCCTGGTAGAGGAACGACTTGTTGGCCGAGCCGCCGCCCTTGGCCATGAAGAGGAACTTGTAGGCGCCGCCGTCGGTCGCGTACAGCTCGATCTGGGCCGGCAGGTTGGAACCGGTGTTCTTCTCCTCCCACATGGTCAGCGGGGCCATCTGGGAGTAGCGCAGGTTCAGCTTCGTGTACGCGTCGAAGACGCCCTTGGAGAGCGCCTTCTCGTCCTCACCTTCGGTGAGGACGTTCTGGCCGCGCTTGCCCATGACGATCGCCGTGCCGGTGTCCTGGCACATGGGGAGCACGCCCGCGGCCGCGATGTTCGCGTTCTTCAGCAGGTCGAGCGCCACGAACTTGTCGTTGGACGACGCCTCGGGGTCGTCGACGATGCGCCGCAGCTGGGCCAGGTGCGCGGGCCGCAGATAGTGCTGGATGTCGTGGATCGCCTCGGCGGCGAGCGTGCGCAGCGCCTCCGGGTCGACCTTGAGGAACGTCCGCCCGTCGGCCTCGAAGGTGGAGACACCCTCGGAGGTCACCAGCCGGTACGGGGTGGTGTCCTCTCCCAGCGGGAGCAGATCGGAGTACTCAAACTCTGGCATTACGGCCATTCCTCACTCGGCAGACAGCGGCGCGGCCTCCATTGGCGACGCGCCAACCAGCGTAGAACGCGCCCGGCGGACCGGGTCTGTGAGGTAAGGCTCAGTAGGGTGCCGGGCTCGCCGCGCCGGTTGTCCACAGGGGCTAGTCGCGATCTATCGCGTTTCGATACGCTGCTGGCGTGGACCTCGAAAAGCGCCTCCAGCAGCCCGCTCCCGCCGCAGCCGAGCCGGGTGCCCTCCGCGCCTCGGACGCCGACCGCGACCGCACGGCCGACATCCTCCGCGACGCGCTTGCCGAGGGCCGGCTGACCGCCGAGGAGCACGCGGACCGCGTCGAGGGGGTCTACCGCGCCAAGACCATGGCCGAACTGCGCCCGCTGGTCAGCGACTTGCCCGCCGCCCAGGAGCAGCCCCGCGCCGGGTTCACGCCCGAGCGGGCCCCGTCCCGGCCGTCCCCCGAAGCGGTCCCGGCGGTCGCCGACGAGAACATGGTGGCGGTGCTCAGCGGCTCCGTCCGCAAAGGCCGCTGGCGGGTGGCCCGCCGCACCCACGCGTACGCGATCTTCGGCAGCGTCGAGATAGACCTGAGCGAGGCGATCTTCGAGCAGCGCCAGGTGATGATCAAGGCGGTGTCGATCTTCGGCTCGGTCGAGATCCGCGTCCCGGAGAACGTGTCGTTGCGCGGCAGCGGCCTCGGCGTCCTCGGCAATTTCGAGGTGGACACGCTCGACTCCGCCGAGCAGGACGCCCCGGTCGTCTTCGTGGACGGCTTCGCGGTCCTCGGCAGCGTCGAGGCGCGGGCCAAGCGCGGCAAGCGCGTCCATGACCTGCACCGCAGGCTGCGCAAGCACCTCGGGCACTGACGGCCGGGGCCCCGCGGCGGGAGCGCGCGGCCCCACGCATCGGAACTCAGTGCATAGGCGCGCACACAGCGGGTAGAGCTTGCTGCATCGTCTCTCGCTCGCGAAGCCGTCGTCAGGAGTAGACCGTGCTGCAACCGTCGCATCAGTCCTTGCAGGTCGCCGCTGTCCCGGCTCAGCGGGGGCCGGGGCGGGATCGGACCGACGACGCCCCATGGCACACGGAAGCCGTGTGCCGCCGCGACGAGGCCGGACTCTTCTTCGCCCCGTCCAAGGAGCCGACCGCCTCCCGGCTCTCGCGCGAGGAGGCGGCCAAGCGGGTCTGCGCCCGCTGCCCCGTGATGGTCGAGTGCCGCGAGCACGCGCTGCTCCAGCCCGAGCCGTATGGCGTCTGGGGCGGCCTGACCGCCGCCGAGCGCCGCGTGGTCCTGGCCCGCCGTCGCAGGCGCGACCTCGAACTGCAGAAGGCGGCGCACGCGACGGGCATCGCCGCCGCGGGGTAGGCGGGCGGGCGGCCCCGGACTCACGACGAGGGGGCGGCCCCCGACTCACGGCGGAGGGGGCGTCCCCCGCACGGGACGCCCCCTCCGCCGTATGTACCGCCGTGTCCGGCCCGCCGCTGCCTTCGCTGTTCCCGCTACTTCGCGCGGTCGAAGTCGACGGCGCTGTAGGCGCGCAGCTTCGAGAGCCGGTGCTCGGAGTCGATCTTGCGGATCGTGCCCGACTTGGAGCGCATGACCAGCGAGGACGTCGAGGCGGTGGCCGCGCGGTAGCGGACGCCCTGGAGCAGCTCGCCGTCGGTGATGCCGGTCGCGACGAAGAAGACGTTGTCGCCCTTGACCAGGTCGTCGGTCGAGAGCGTGCGGTCCAGGTCGTGTCCGGCGTCGAGGGCGCGCTGGCGCTCGGCGTCGTCCTTGGGCCACAGCTTGCCCTGGATCACACCGCCCAGGCACTTGATCGCGCAGGCC
Organism: Streptomyces anatolicus; assembly: GCF_019400875.1. Taxonomy (NCBI): domain Bacteria; kingdom Bacillati; phylum Actinomycetota; class Actinomycetes; order Kitasatosporales; family Streptomycetaceae; genus Streptomyces; species Streptomyces anatolicus. The sequence goes on from NZ_WMBF01000041.1 coordinate 20,266, forward strand.
GAGATGATGCCCTCGGGGGTGCCGCCGATGCCCATGAGCAGATCGACGCCGGTGCCCTCGCGCACGGCCATGACCGAGCCGGCCACATCGCCGTCGGAGATGAACTTGATGCGGGCGCCGGTCTCGCGGATCTCCTTGACGATGCCCTCGTGGCGGGGGCGGTCCAGGATCATGACCGTGACGTCCTCGGGCGAGGAGTTCTTGGCCTTGGCGACGCGGCGGATGTTGACCGAGGCGGGCGCGTTGATGTCGACGTAGTCCGCGGCCTCGGGGCCGGTGACCAGCTTGTCCATGTAGAAGACGGCGGACGGGTCGAACATCGCGCCGCGGTCGGCGGCGGCGAGGACGGCGATGGCGTTCGGCATGCCCTTGGCGGTCAGCGTGGTGCCGTCGATCGGGTCGACGGCGATGTCGACCTCGGCGCCGGTGCCGTCGCCGATGCGCTCTCCGTTGAAGAGCATCGGTGCCTCGTCCTTCTCGCCCTCCCCGATGACGACGACGCCGTTCATCGAGACGGTGTGGACGAGGGTCCGCATGGCCCTGACCGCGGCGCCGTCCGCGCCGTTCTTGTCGCCGCGGCCGACCCAGCGGCCCGCGGCCATGGCGGCTGCCTCGGTGACCCGGACTAGCTCCAGGGCGAGGTTGCGGTCGGGAGCCTCGGGGGAGACCTCTAGCTCGGACGGAAGATGATGCTCGGTCATCGGGACGCACCTCTCTGCTGATACGACGACGGCCGGATGAGGGATTGTGACGACTCTATCCGTAGGTCGACAAAATGAGCAGTGGGCCCTACGCATGAGCGGACCGGACGCCGGGGGAGGCACCGGGGGAAGGTGCGCGTTCCGCGCCTGAGACCATGGGGGCGTGGCAGGCAGACAAGGCAACCAGACCGTCAAGAACATGCTGTGGTCGTTGGTGGTGATCACCCTGGTCGCGGGCGTGATCTACATCTTCGTCCCGCATGACGAGTCCAAGACCCCGGTCAAGCGGGTCGACTACCGCGTGGAGCTGCTGACGGCCCGGCGGGCCGCGGCGTATCCCGTGGCGGCGCCCGAGGGTCTGTCCAGGGCGTGGAAGCCGACGTCCGTGCGGTTCAACGGCGCCGAGCACGACGACTGGCACCTGGGCTTCCTCGACCCGGACGGCGAGTACGTGGCGGTCAAGCAGTCCACCGCCAAGCCCGCCAAGTTCATCGAGGACGCCACCCAGGAGGCCACGAGGACCGACGCCACCGAGAAGATCGGCGGCCGGACGTGGCAGCGCTACAAGGGTTCGACGTACGACGCCCTGGTGAGCACCGAGAAGGGCGCGACGACGGTCGTCACCGGCACGGCCCCCTTCCGGCAGCTGGCGAGGATGGCGGAGTCGCTGGAGATGAAGAAGGCGTGACCGTGCGGCGCTGAGCACGCGAAGGGCCCCCGGCACACCGCCGGGGGCCCTTCGCGCGGCTGACGCGCCGGGGGCGCTGTCGCTCGCTCAGCCGGCTCGCTGTCGCTCAGACCGTGGTGATGACGTCGTCGTAGGCCAGGCGCGGGGAGCGCGGGAACCAGGCGTCGTCGCCCGGCTTGCCGATGTTGACGATCATCAGCGGGGTGTGGTCGTCGTCCAGGAACTCCTTCTGGACGCCCGCGAAGTCGAAGCCGGTCATCGGGCCCGCGGCAAGACCGGCGGCGCGGACGCCGACGATGAAGTAGCCGGCCTGGAGCGTGGCGTTCACCAGCGCGGCCTGCTCACGGGCCGGGCGCTCGGCGAAGAACACGTCCTTGGCCTGCGGGAAGTGCGGGAACAGCGCCGGCAGCTCCTCGTGGAACTCGTTGTCCGCGGAGAGGATCGCGACCAGCGGCGCGGTCGCGGTCTTCGGCCGGTTGCCCTCGGCCATGTGTGCGACCAGCCGCTCGCGGGCCTCGGGGGAGCGGACCAGGGTGACGCGCAGCGGCGACTGGTTGAAGGCGGTGGGGCCGTACTTGACCAGGTCGTAGATCGCCTGGACCTGCTCCTCGGTGACCGGCTCGTCGGTGAAGGTGTTCGCGGTGCGGGCCTCGCGGAAGAGCAGGTCCTGGGCGGCGGGGTCAAGGGCGAGAGACATGGATCTACCTTCTCGATACGTGCTGTGGATCAGGGGCAATCACGACACTACGACAGCTGACGTTTAAGATTCAACCAAAGCGGGTTCGTCGTGATCCGCCTCACAGGATCACGCGCGTTTCAGCTCTCGCCGTCGTCCCCGGCGCCTTCGCCGCCCCGCGCGTCCCCGGCCTCCTCGCCCGCGAGGGCCGCGTCCAGGCGGGCGCGCGCGCCGTCCAGCCAGCGGCGGCACACCTTCGCCAGCTCCTCGCCCCGCTCCCACAGGGCGAGCGATTCCTCCAGGGTCGTGCCGCCGGTCTCCAGGCGTCGTACGACCTCGATCAGCTCGTCCCGCGCCTGCTCGTACCCGAGCGCGTCCGCCGGGCCCGTGGCCTCGTCCGTCTTGCTGGTCATGCGCCCACCCTAATCGTCGGCTTGTTCGGTTCATGCGGCTTGCGTGGCTTATATGACGTGGGCCTACGCGGCCCGGGCTATGCGGTCCGCTCGGCGCGTACGGTGAACTCGCCCTCGGCGACGCGGGCCCGCAACTCCTCGTCGGCGCCCACCTCTTCAGGCGCCCTGACCACCGCGCCGTCCGCCTTCTGGAGCACCGCGTACCCCCGCTGGAGGGTCGCGGCGGGGGAGAGGGCCACCACGCGCGCGTGGGTGTGCGTCAGCTCGGAGGAGGCCCGGTCGAGCAGGTGCCCGAGCGTGCGGCGGGCGCGGTCGGCGAGGGCCGAGACCTGCTCCTCGCGCTCCTCCACCATGCGGTGCGGATGCTCCATGGAGGGGCGGCCCAGGGCGTGCGCGAGGCCTCGGTCCTCGCGCTCGAGGAAGGCGTCCATGCAGCGCCGGGCGCGCTCGCGCAGGGCCCGCACGCGCTCGTACTCCTCGCCGACGTCCGGGACGACCTTCTTGGCGGCGTCGGTCGGGGTGGAGGCGCGCAGATCGGCCACGTAGTCCAGGAGGGGGTTGTCCGGCTCGTGCCCGATCGCCGAGACCACGGGCGTACGGCAGGACGCCACGGCCCTGATCAGCTGCTCGTCCGAGAAGGGCAGCAGGTCCTCCACGCTGCCGCCGCCCCGCGCCACGATGATCACGTCGACCTCGTCGAGGGCGTCCAGCTCCTGCACGGCCTGGACGACCTGCGGCACCGCGTGCACGCCCTGGACGGGGACGGTGCGCACCTCGAAGCGGACGGCGGGCCAGCGGTGCCTGGCGTTCTCCAGGACGTCCCGCTCGGCGGCCGACGCGCGGCCCGTGACCAGGCCGATGAGCTGCGGCAGGAAGGGCAGCGTCTTCTTGCGCCCGGCCGCGAAGAGGCCCTCCGCGGCGAGGCTCTTCTTCAACTGCTCGATCCGCGCGAGCAGCTCCCCGACGCCGACGGGCCTTATCTCGGCGGCCCGCAGGGACAGCTGGCCCCGCGGGGCGTACCACTCCGGCTTGGCGTGGACGACGACGCGGGCGCCCTCCGAGACGACGTCCGCCACGGCGTCGAACACCTGTCGGTAACAGGTGACGCTCACCGAGATGTCGTGCGACGGGTCGCGCAGCGTCATGAAGACGACGCCGGCGCCCGGTCTGCGGGACAGCTGCGTGATCTGCCCCTCGACCCAGACGGCACCGAGCCGGTCGATCCACCCACCGATGAGCCGCGACACCTGCCCCACGGGCAGCGGCGCGTCCGCGGACGTGTTGAGAGCCATGCGGCCGAGCGTAGCCGCAGGGTGTGACAGCGGGGCGCGGCCGGTCCGGAGCGGTTCGCCCCGGGGTGAACGGCCCCCACCCGCCGCTTCGGCACGGACAAAGGG
>NZ_WMBF01000420.1:0-5611 GCF_019400875.1 Streptomyces anatolicus
GAGCTGCGGCGGGGGGCGCTGGCGGAGGCGTCGGTGGCTTTCGGGTCGGCTGTGGCGCCGTGGCTGCCGCATGGGTTCTGAGGAGCCTGGGCGGGCCTGCGCGGCGGCTCAGGCGGGCTGGTCCAGGGGGGTTTTGACCTTGCGGGTGGCGAGGTAGAGGGCGACCAGCCAGGCTATTCCGGAATCGTGGACGGCGACGTTGAGTATGAGGATCGCCCAGCGGAGTTCGACGCCTCGGTTGAAGGCGATGAGGGACGGCGCCAGGTAGAGCACGATGACGAGCGTCGCGAGGGCGAGGCCGCCGATGGAGCCGAGATTGGCGCCGAAGCCGAGATCGAGTCCGGGCATGTCGAACTTGAACATGGAGGTTCCCCCGCCGAGTTGAGCCGAGCCGCTGCGCCGAGCTGCGCTGGGCTGGTGAAGCGATCGCTGGTCAGGCGATCGAACTGGTGAGCCGATCTTAGCCGCGCCGTCGGGCCGTCCGGCCGGGCCGCTGGCAGGTGGGGCACCAGAAGAGGTTGCGGGCGGCGAGGTCGGCGGTGCGGATCTGGCCGCCGCAGATGTGGCAGGGCTGGTTCGCCCTGCGGTAGACGTACACCTCGCCGCCGTGGTCGTCGACGCGCGGCGGGCGGCCCATCGCCTCCGGCGTGTGCTCGGGGCGGACGGTGTCGATCCGGTTGAGCCGGACGCCCTCGCGCATCAGCTCCACGAGGTCCGCCCAGATCGCGTCCCAGCGGGCCTCGGTGAGGTCCTTGCCCTGGGTGTACGGGTCGATGCCGTGCCGGAAGAGGACCTCGGCGCGGTAGACGTTGCCGACGCCGGAGATGACCTTCTGGTCCATGAGGAGCGCGGCGACGGTGGTACGGCTCCGGGAGATCCGGCGGTACGCCTTGCCCGGGTCGTCCCCTTCCCTGAGGGGGTCCGGGCCGAGGCGCTCGTGTATCGCCTGCTTCTCCTCGGGGGTGATGAGGGCGCAGGTGGTCGGGCCGCGCAGGTCGGAGTAGTACGTCTCGTTCCGGAGGCGGAGGCGGACGGTGTCCGTGGGGGGCGGCGCGGGGTGCTCGCCGAGGGCGTACTTGCCGAAGAGGCCCAGGTGGACGTGGACCCAGTCGGCGTCCCCGAACCCCAGGAAGAGGTGCTTGCCGTGGGCCTCGGCGGTTTCCATCACCTGGCCGGTGATGAGGGCGGTGCTGTCGCTGAACTTGCCTTGGGGGCTGGTGGCCTGGACTGGGCGGTCCTGGAACCGGGTCCGATGCTCGTGCGCCAGGCGGTGGATGGTGTGGCCCTCCGGCAAGGGTCCCTCCGGGGGTTGGGATTCCAGCCCCTCCGGCGTTTGAGGAGCGGGGTTCGGGGCGGAGCCCCGTGGCCTTGCTGAAGCTCGGGGCTGCGGTCAAAAATCGCCTTAAGGGCTCGTCCTCAAACGCCGGACGGGCTGACATGGCAGCGCCGCCCGGCGGAGGGGACCGCTACTGCTCGGGGTGGCCGGCCGGGATGGGGGGAAGCTCGCCCGTGGACTCGTAGGCCGACAGCATGTCGATTCGGCGGGTGTGGCGGGCCTCACCCGAGTACGGCGTGCTCAAGAAGATCTCGACGAACTTGGTCGCGTCCTCCTGGGTGTGCATCCGGCCGCCGATAGAGATGACGTTCGCGTCATTGTGCTGGCGCCCGAGCGCCGCCGTCTCCTCGCTCCAGGCCAGCGCCGCCCGCACCCCCTTGACCTTGTTCGCGGCGATCTGCTCGCCGTTGCCGGAGCCGCCGATGACGATGCCGAGGGAGTCGGGGTCCGCGGCGGTCTTCTCCGCGGCGCGCAGGCAGAACGGCGGGTAGTCGTCCTGGGCGTCATAGATGTGGGGCCCGCAGTCGACGGGCTCGTGGCCGTGGCTCTTGAGCCATTCGACCAGGTGGTTCTTGAGTTCGTAGCCGGCATGATCCGAGCCGAGGTACACGCGCATGCGTCCGAGTGTGGCACGCCCCGCGCCGGGTATCCGCGACCGGGGCCGAGCCTCCGGGACCTAGGTCCAGGCCAAACGGCTGGAATGCAACGATCCGGATTCAGGACTTCCGTCCCGATCGCTCCTGAGTTTGAATGCGGGGGCTCGTGACCCGAGAACTTAAGGATTCGTCCATGACCTCGCAACCCTCCCTTGCGAAGGCAGACAGCACTCCCCCATCCCCTGGGGATCAGCGGTCTGACGGCAGCGGCACCGGCGACACCGGCGAAGGCCTGAAAGCGGGTCTCAAGAACCGCCACCTCTCCATGATCGCGATCGGCGGCGTGATCGGCGCCGGTCTCTTCGTCGGCTCAAGCTCCGGCATCGCCGCCGCCGGGCCCGCGATCCTCGTCTCGTACGCCCTCGTCGGCACGATGGTCGTCCTCGTGATGCGGATGCTCGGTGAGATGGCCGCCGCACGGCCCACCTCCGGCTCCTTCTCCACCTACGCCGACCAGGCGCTCGGCCGCTGGGCCGGCTTCTCCATCGGCTGGCTCTACTGGTTCTTCTGGGTCGTGGTGCTCGCGGTGGAGGCCACCGCCGGTGCCGTGATCCTCAACGGCTGGATACCCGCCGTCCCCCAGTGGGGCTGGGCGCTCATCGTGATGGTGGTGCTCACCGCCACGAACCTCGTCTCGGTCGGCTCGTACGGAGAGTTCGAGTTCTGGTTCGCCGGGATCAAGGTCGTCGCGATCGGCGGCTTCGTCGTCATCGGTCTGCTCGCCGTCTTCGGCGTGCTGCCCGGCTCCGACAACCCGGGCGCCGGATTCGCGCACCTCACGGACGCGGGCGGCTTCATGCCCCAGGGCGCGGGCGCCATCCTCACCGGTGTGCTGATGGTCGTCTTCTCCTTCATGGGCAGCGAGATCGTCACGCTGGCCGCCGGTGAGTCCGAGGACCCGCAGCGCGCGGTCACCAAGGCGACGAACAGCGTCATCTGGCGCATCGGCGTCTTCTACCTGGGCTCGATCTTCGTCGTCGTCACGCTCCTTCCGTGGGACGACAAGTCGATCACCAAGGACGGCAGCTATGTCGCCGCGCTGAACTCGATCGGCATCCCGCACGCCGGTCAGGTCATGAACGTCATCGTCCTCACCGCCGTACTGTCCTGCCTCAACTCCGGGCTCTACACCGCCTCCCGCATGGCCTTCTCGCTCGGCCAGCGCGGCGACGCGCCGAAGTCCTTCGCGCAGACGAACAAGCGGGGCGTGCCGGTGGCCGCGATCCTCGGCTCGGTCGTCTTCGGTTTCATCGCCGTCTGGTTCAACTACCAGTGGAAGGACACCGTCTTCGACTTCCTGCTCAACTCGTCGGGCGCGGTGGCCCTCTTCGTATGGCTGATGATCTGCTTCACGCAGCTGCGGATGCGCGGGATCATCCTGCGCGAGGAGCCGGAGAAGCTGGTCGTGCGGATGTGGCTCTTCCCGTATCTGACGTGGGTCACCATCGCGATGATCTCGTTCGTCCTCGTCTACATGCTGACCGACGAGACCGGGCGCAAGCAGGTGCTGCTCTCGCTGCTGGCGGCCGCGTTCGTGGTCGTGTTCTCGCTGGTGCGGGAGAAGGTCCGGCCGAGGGTCGACGCCTGATCCTTAACTTCTTTCCCGGGTCCCGTGATTAGTTGACGGTAGTTGTCAGCTTTTCGCGGGACCCTCTCCGTTGATCAGGCATTACGCGGCTCAACGGAGGACCCCGTGGATTTCATCGACCAGCACTTCGTGTTCCGGCCCGGCGACCCCGGGTACGAGGACGGGCTCGCCGGATTCCAGACCGGTTTCGTGGCCCGGCCCGACCTCGTCGTCGGCGCCACCAGCGCCGAGGACGTCGTCGCCGCCGTGGCGTACGCCGCCGGGCAGGGGTTGCCCGTAGGGGTGCAGGCCACCGGGCACGGGCTTCCCGGGGCCTCGGAGGGCGGCGTTCTGATCAGTACGCGGCGCATGGACTCCGTACAGGTCGACGCCGATGCCCGGACCGTCACGGTGGGCGCCGGGGCCCGCTGGGGGCAGGTCGTCGAGGCGGCGGCGCCCCATGGGCTGGCCCCGCTGAACGGCTCGGCGCCGGGTGTGGGCGTCGTCTCGTACACGCTGGGCGGCGGTCTTGGCATCCTCGCCCGGAAGTTCGGGTACGCGGCCGACCATGTCCGCTCCCTGAGCGTGGTGACGGCCGACGGCACCCTGCGCCATGTCACCGCGGACAGCGCCCCCGAGCTGTTCTGGGGCCTGCTCGGCGGCGGTGCGAACCTGGGCGTGGTCACGGAGCTGGAGATCGGCCTGGTGCCGGTGGCGAGGCTCTACGGCGGGGCGATCACGTTCGACGGGCGTACGACGGAACCGGCGGCGCTGCTGCGCGGCTACGAGGAGTGGACGCGGGCCCTGCCCGACGAGCTGACCTCTTCGCTCGCGGCGGTCGTCTACCCGGACCTGCCCCAGCTCCCGCCCCCGCTGCGGGGCCGCTATCTGGTCTCGGTGCGCGTCGCCTTCACGGGCGCGGCGGCCGAGGGCGAGCGGCTTGTGGCGCCGTTGCGGGCGCTCGGGCCCGCCGTGTCGGACACGCTGCGGGAGATGCCGTACACCGAGAGCCCCACCATTCACAGCGACCCGGACTTCCCGCACGCGTACTACGGGGACAGCGTGTTCCTGAGCGACCTCGATGTCGCCGGTGCCGGTGAACTGCTCGCGCTGACCGGGCCGGACGCCGACGCGATGCACGTCGTGCAGATCAACCACCTGGGCGGGGCGCTCGGGCGGCCCGCGCCGAACGCGGTGCCCTATCGGGAGGCGGGGTGGCTGGTGCGGATCCTCTCGCCTTTGGAGGGCGCGGGTGGCGCCGGTGTCTCTGTGGCCCGGGAGGTGCACGCGCGGGCGTTCGGGTGTGTGGCGGGGCAGCGGCTGGGGCGCTCGCTGAACTTCGCGTTCGGCGGTGGCGACCGGCCCGAGGGGCTGTACGACGCCGATACGCGGAAGAGGCTCGCCGAGTTGAAGGCCACGTACGACCCGGCGAACCTCTTCAGGCGGAACTACAGCGTGCGTCAGCTGAGGCCTTAGCGGTCGAGCAGCTTCCAGGCCGTGGGCAGCGCGCCCATCGCGAGGGCGGCCTTCAGGGCGTCGCCGATCAGGAAGGGCGTGAGCCCGACGGCGACGGCCTGGGTCAGCGACATGCCGGTCGAGACGGCGAGGTAGGGGACGCCGACCGCGTAGATGATCGCGGAGCCGAGCGCCATCGTGCCCGCCATGCGCAGGACCGAGCGGTCGGCGCCGCGGCGGGCGAGGGCGCCCACGACGGTGGCGGCGAGCAGCATGCCGAGGATGTAGCCGAGGGTGGGGAGCGCGGCGCCCGACTTCGCCTGCGCGAACCACGGCATGCCGGCCATGCCGACGACGGCGTAGAGCGCGAGGGAGAGGAAGCCGCGGCGGGCGCCGAGCGCGGTGCCGACGAGCAGCGCGGCGAAGGTCTGCCCCGTCACCGGAACGGGCGAGCCCGGTACGGGCACCGCGATCTGGGCGGCGATCCCGGTGAGCGCGGCGCCGCCGAGCACGAGCGCCGCGTCCTTCACGCGGGACGCGGGCAGCAGGTCGGCGAGGACCTGGCCGGGGCGGGTGGTGGCAGCGGCGATGCTCATC
>NZ_WMBF01000421.1:0-5605 GCF_019400875.1 Streptomyces anatolicus
GACAAGCGCCGCTCCAGCAGCTCCCGCCCCCCCGCCCGCAACGCCCGCTGGTCATCCGTCAGTTGGAAATCCATACGGACCTTCACCGCCCCTTCGGGAGGCCGAGGATCCGCTCGGCCACGATGTTCCGCTGGATCTGCGAGGTCCCGGCGGCGATCGTGTACGACAGCGAGGAGAGCCGGTCCAGGCTCCACTCGTGCCCGAGGTCGAGCGCGCCCGCGCCGAGCACCTGCGCGGCGGCCTCGTACAGCTCCTGGCGCGCGTGGGAGTACCGCAGCTTGAAGACCGAGCCGCCCGCTCCCGGCACGCCTCCCGAGCGCTGCGCCTCGCTCACGTTCCACTGCGTGAGCCGCCACAGCGCCGAGAACTCCGCGGCGAGGCGGCCGAGCCGGCGGCGCAGCGCCGGGTCGTCCCAGCGGCCGTTCGCGCGGGCCTCGCTTGCGATCTCGCCTAGCACCCGGCGGCAGGCGACCACCTCCCCCACGAAGGCGGTGCCCCGCTCGTAGGAGAGGGTCACCATGGTCACGCGCCAGCCGTCGTTCTCGTCGCCGACGCGGTGGGCCACCGGGACGCGCACCTCGTCGAGGAACATCTCGGCGAACTCGGTCGAGCCCGCGAGGGTCCGCAGCGGGCGCACGGTGATCCCCGGGGCGTCCATCGGCATGGCGAGCCAGGTGATGCCCCGGTGCTTGGGCACGGCCTCGCTCACCGGTGTCGTGCGCACGAGGAGTTCGCACCAGTCGGCGACCTCCGCGTGGGAGGTCCAGATCTTGGACCCGCTCACCACGTAGTGGTCGCCGTCGCGCCACGCGCGCGTGCGCAGCGACGCGAGGTCGGAGCCCGCGTCGGGTTCGCTGAACCCCTGGCACCACACCTCGTCGCCGCGCAGCACGGGCGGCAGCCATCGCGCCCGCTGTTCGGGCGTGCCCTCGGAGGCGATGGTCGGCCCGGCGTGCAGCAGGCCCACGAAGTTGGCGCCCACATAGGGGGCGCCCGCCTTCTCCGTCTCCTCCAGGAAGATCAGCCGCTGGGTGGGGGACGCGTCCCAGTGCACGTGGCCGTAGCCCGCGTCGTACAGGGCGCGCTGCCAGCCGGTGTCGTACGCGCGCCGCCCGGGCCAGTCCTGGGGCGAGGGCCTGGCGGGGAGCTTCGGCAGAGCCGTCGCCAGCCACTCCCGCAGACCCGCCCGGAAGGCTTCCTCCTCCTCGGTGTACGTGAGGTCCATGCGGCTCCTACGCGTCCGGAAAGGGGATCTGACGTCCCGTCAGAATGCAGGCTAGCCCCGCACCCCTGGACCGACAAGGCGCCGGGGCTTACGCTCTCCGCACTATCTGACGTGCCGTCAGTTCGGCGACGTATGGACGGGGAGGGGGCCGCATGAAGGCCTCGGGGCACGAGACCGCGTACGAACTGAACGAGTCCGCCCACGAAATGACCGAGTCCGCCCACGAGCTGAACGAGACCGCCCACCGACTGGGCGAGTCCCGCACACTCTGGGAACTCCTCGCGCGCCGCGCCGACCTCACGCCCGACAGGCCCGTCCTCATCCAGGCCGCCGCCGACCCCGCCGACGACCGCACGCTCACCTTCGGCGCCCTGCGCGAGCGCGCCGAACGGGTCGCCGCCGGGCTTTACGGCATGGGCGTACGCCCCGGCACGGTCGTCGCCTGGCAGCTGCCCACGCGCGTGGAGACCGCCCTGCTCTCCTTCGCCCTCGCCCGCATCGGAGCCGTCCAGTCGCCCGTCATCCCCTTCCACCGCGACCGCGAGGCCGGCTTCGCGCTGCGGGAGTCCAAGGCGGAGTTCTTCGCGGTGCCCGGCGTCTGGCGCGGCTTCGACCACGGCGAGATGGCGCGGCGGCTCGGCGCCAGAGGCGTCTTAGAGGCGTACGACGCGCTGCCCGACGCCGACCCGGCCGTGCTGCCCCCGCCGCCCTCCGAAGGCACCTCGGTGCGCTGGATCTACTGGACGTCGGGCACCACCTCCGACCCCAAGGGCGTGCTGCACACGGACCGTTCACTGATCGCGGGCGGCTCGTGCCTGGCCCACGCCCTGCGCCTGACGGTCTCGGACGTCGGTTCGATGGCGTTCCCCTTCGCGCACATCGCGGGCCCCGACTACACGGTCATGCTGCTCCTGTACGGCTTCCCCGCGGTGATGTTCGAGCACTTCGCGCTGCCCGCCGCGCTCGACGGCTACCGGCGGCACGGCGTGACCGTGGCGGGCGGCTCGACGGCGTTCTACTCGATGTTCCTGGCCGAGCAGCGCAAGCTGCCGCCGGGCGAGAAGGTCATCCCGACGCTGCGGCTCCTCGCGGGCGGCGGGGCGCCCAAGCCGCCGGAGATCTACCACGCGGTGGTACGCGAGCTGGGGTGCCAACTCACCCACGGGTACGGCATGACCGAGGTGCCGATGATCACCATGGGCGATCCGGACGACACGCCCGAACACCTCGCGACGACCGAGGGGCGGCCCCCGGCCGGCATGGAGATCCGCGTCACCGGCCCCGACGGTGAGGTGCTGCCTCCGGAGACGGACGGCGAGGTCCGGCTGCGCGGCGAGGCGGTCTGCCAGGGGTACCTCGACCCGGAGCAGAGCGCGGCCGCCTTCGACGCGGACGGCTTCCTGCTCACCGGGGACCTCGGGCACCTCACCGGGACCGGCCATCTGGTCCTCACCGGGCGGGCGAAGGACATCATCATCCGCAAGGGCGAGAACATCTCGGCCAAGGAGATCGAGGACCTGCTCCACCGGCACCCGGCCGTCGGTGACGCGGCGGTCGTCGGGCTCCCCGACCCCGAACGCGGCGAGCGTGTCTGCGCGGTGGTCGAACAGAACGGCGGAACCGAGCCGTTGACCCTGGAGGCGGTCGCCTCGTATCTGCGCGGGGAAGGCCTCGCCACCTACAAGCTGCCGGAACAGCTGGAGGTCGTCGAGGCGCTTCCCCGCAACGAGACACTGCGCAAGGTCCTCAAGTACAAGCTCAGGGAGCGCTTCTCAGGGCCTGGAAGCGATCACTCCGGAGCGCTCACTCAGGGACCGTGAAGTACTCCGCGAAGGCCGTCACGATCTCCTGCTCGGCGATCTTCCCGTCACCGTCCGCGTCGAGGCCGGTGGCCGACTCCGCCGCGACGTCCTCGGGCACGCCGAGCGCCTTGAGGGCCCGCTCGACCTCGCCCGGCGCGACCGCGCCGTCGCCGTCGGAGTCGGCGATGGCGAGCGCCGCGTGCAGGAAGGGGCGGGCGATCTCGGCGAACCGCTGGGAGTTGTCCCGCAGCCGCTTCACCGCGCCGCCCACGAACTCGCCCTGGGTGATCCGCTGGTCCCCGTCCCGGTCCGCGATCCCGGCCATGCCCTGCCAGAACGCCTCGGCGCCGCTGTAGAGCGCCTGGCCCTTCTCGGACCGCGCCGTCACGCCGAACTCCTTGCACAGGGCGGCGGCCGCCGTGCTGAAGTCCTCACGGGAGATGTACTTGTTGCCGTCCTGGTCGAAGGTGGCGAACCGGGCAGCGATCTTACGCTCGTACTCGGCACTGTCCATGATCTTCGGGCTGCCTCACTTCCGCGATTGGTTGCACTTCACAGGGTGGGTACCCCGGCAGCGAGCGTACGTCGTCCAAGGCGCCCCGGAGACCGGAAAGCGCTGCTTGTGGCAAGACCGCCGGAATTCCGGGACAAGGGTGTTGCCACGGGGCGATGTGCTGCACTGGTGCGCGTGGAAGTGGTAGCGGCGAGCGTCATAGCGGTGTTGGGGACCCTCCTGGGCGCGGGGGTCACCCACTCCTTCCAGCGCAGGGCGATCGAGCGGACGGAGGAGTTCACCCGCGGCGAGAAGCTGCGGCAGGAGCGGATCGACGCCTACTGCGCCTACGCGGGCGCGCTGGTCAACTACCGGCGGACCCTGGTCGACCGCTGGTTCAGCAGGCACGAGAACCGGCCCGATGACGGCGCGGAGGCGCGCTTCCGCTCCTACGAGATGCGGTCCGAGGCCCAGGAGGCACTGTTCCGGGTGCAGTTGCTGACCAGCGACGACGAACTGGTGCGACTGGCCTGGGAAACCCTCGACCACGTCTCCGAGGTGCACCAGACCGACGACCGCGACGACCTCGCGGAGCGGCGCCGGATCTCCCGCGACGCGATCAACACCTTTGTGGCGACCGCCAAGCGGCACGTGTGAGGGGCCCCGCTTAGGCGGAGAGCGGGGTGGCTTCCTCGTCGAGGGCGGCCAGGACGTCCGGGTAGACCTCGAAGAGCCTGCGTACGCCGAGGGCGGCGAGTACGCGGTTGACGTGTGAGCCGTCCACGGCGCCCTGCGCGGGCAGGATCAGCCGCAGCCGGCCCTGGCAGGAGCGGATCAGACGGCGGGTGGCGATCAGCACGCCGACGCCGCTGGAATCGCAGAACAGCACGTCGGAGAGGTCGAGGACGACACTGCGGCGGCCGTCCGCCACCGCGTCGTGCACACGCTGGCGCAGCACGGGCGAGGTGAGCAGGTCCATCTCGCCGGACACGCGCAGCACGGCCCAGCCGGCCTCCTCGCCCACCGTCACCTTGAGCGTCACGCGCCACGCCTCTCGCTCGCCATGCCGTCCCGCCGCCCGGAGTGATCCGGAAGCGGTCCTTACGCTTCGTTCTGCTGCGGCTGCCCCAACCGCCCTCCCATGAAACACCAGGACCTCACCGTCAATATCATCCGGTGTCCGGGACGGGCCGCGCTTTGGCATAAACAAGAGTGCGCTGTCAGTGCCGCCGACTACATTCGAGGGGGAGTCGGAAACAGGAAGCCAGGAAGTACTGTCGAAGGACAGGGCAGGCCGGAGCAGGACAGAGCAGAGCAGGGCAGGGCAAGCGCACGAGGGGGTCGCATGCCGAAGGACGCGCCGCGGCGCTGGGACCGCCGGATGCAGCAGCGGCTGGCGCACGGGGAGGCCGCCGCGCTCGGCGAGTTGTACGACCGCTTCGCCTCGCTCGTGCACAGCCTCGCCCACCGCGTCCTCGGCGACGAGTGCGGCGCCGACCGCATCACCCGCGAGGTCTTCGCCCACGTCTGGGAGAACCCCGACGCGTACGACCCCCGGCAGGGCCCCCTGCGCTCCTGGATCGCCACGCTCACCCACCAGCGGGCCGTCCGCAGGCTCCGCCAGACCGAGTCCGCGGCCCTCGCCCTCAGCGGCGAGGGCACCCCGGAGGAGCTGGAGCGCAAGGTCCGCCGCGCCTCGGCCGCCGCCCGCGCCGACTACATCGTCACGGCCATGCCCACCCCACTGCGGGCCGCACTCGAACTGGCGTACTTCCAGCGGCGCGACTACCGCCAGACGGCGGCCGACCTCGGCGTCACCGAGGACGAGGCCCGGCGCAGGCTCCGCCTCGGCCTCCAGCTCCTGTCGACCGCCAACGACACCGCGGACCCCTCCGCGAGCCCGGCCCCCGGTGCCCCGCCCGGCCACGGGACCGCGCTGTGAACGGCTCCGACCGCCCCGAGCCGTACGAAGAGCCCGGCGGCCCTGGCCCCGACCCCGACTCAGGCCCCGAATCGGAATCCGAATCCGCCGAGCAGCGCCCCGCCGCCCCGCGCATACCGCTGCCGCGCTCCTCCATAGAGGAC
>NZ_WMBF01000422.1:0-5588 GCF_019400875.1 Streptomyces anatolicus
GCGCCTCCCCGACCTCCCGGGACTTGGGCCAAGTGGAGTCCGAGTGCGGATAGTCCGTCTCGTAGAGCACGTTCCCCACCCCGATCGACTCCAGGTTCCGCAGCCCGAACGCGTCGTCGAAGAAGCACCCGTACACATGCTCGGCGAACAGCTCGGACGGCGGCCTGCTCACCTTGTCGGCGACCCCGCCCCAGCCCCGGTTCTCCTCCCACACCACGTCCGCCCGCTCCAGGATGTAGGGGATCCAGCCGATCTGGCCCTCCGCGTACATGACCTTCAGATTCGGGAAGCGTTCGAACTTGCCGCTCATCAGCCAGTCCACCATCGAGAAGCAGCAGTTGGCGAAGGTGATGGTGGACCCAACCGCCGGCGGCGCATCCGCGGAGGTCGACGGCATCTTGCTGGAGGAACCGATGTGCATGGCCACCACCGTGCCCGTCTCGTCGCACGCCGCGAGGAAGGGGTCCCACGCGTCGGTGTGGATGGAGGGCAGCCCGAGATGCGGCGGGATCTCGGAGAAGGCGACCGCCCGCACCCCGCGCTCCGCGTTGCGCCGCACCTCGGCGGCGGCCAGCTCGGGGTCCCACAGCGGAATCAGGGTGAGGGGTATGAGGCGGCCGTGGGCCTCGGGCCCGCACCACTCCTCCACCATCCAGTCGTTGTACGCGCGCACGCACAGCAGCCCCAGCTCCCGGTCGCCCGCCTCGGTGAACGTCTGCCCGCAAAAGCGCGGGAAGGTGGGGAAGCAGAGGGCGGACTGGACGTGGTTGACGTCCATGTCGGCGAGGCGGTCGGGCACGCTGTAGGACCCGGGGCGCATCTGCTCGTAGGTGATGACCTCCAGCTTTATCTCGTCCCGGTCGTAGCCGACGGCCGTGTCGAGGCGGGTGAGCGGGCGGTGCAGATCCTCGTACACCCACCAGTCCCCGATGGGCCCCTCGTCCCCTTTTCGCCCCATCACGGGCGCGAATTTTCCGCCCAAGAAGGACATTTCCTTCAGCGGGGCGCGGACGATACGAGGGCCGCGGTCCTGGTACTTCGACGGGAGCCGGTCCCGCCAGACGTGCGGGGGTTCGACGGTGTGGTCGTCCACCGAGATGATCTCCGGGAAGGTCCCTGAGGTGGCCCCCGGGATGGTCTCCGCGCTCTCCGATGTCTCCATACGGGCCACGGTAGCGCTGATCTGACGGTGCGTCAGTAAGTCGTACACCGCCCCATGAAGCACCCCCTCCGGAGCACCCCGCGCCATGAAGCCCGCAGGCCCTCCACCGGGCGCCCCCTGGAGCGCGCCCCGGAGCGCACCGGGGCGCACCGAAGCACGGCGGCATCCGGAACGGCGTGCGAGGACCCTGTGAGAGCCGTCTCCCACGGCTGACGCATCCGCCATGAACAAGGCAAACTGGCGGGGTGCACGAACCGAGGCACGGCCCGGGCCGCCCGAAGCGGCCACGGCAAGACCGAGGCACGGCCTGGGCATGACCGACGTATGACCGTATGAGGCAAGACGCGGGCAGGGCAGGCCCGCGACCGGCAGGACTTGGGAACGGCAGGGCGGCAGGGGGAGCGATGGTCGATGTACCGCGAGTACCGGAGCAGTGGCGTCCGGCCTCGGGGAACACCCCCGGGGCACGGACCGAGGGGCACCCCGAGGTCCGGACGTCACGGTTCAGCGTGCTCGGACCGGTGCGCGCGTGGTACGGCACGGAACAGCTCCCCACCGGTTCACCGCAGCAGCGGGCGCTCCTCGCGGCCCTCCTGCTGCGGGACGGCCGCACGGCCACGGCATCGGAGCTGATCGACGCCCTGTGGGGCGAGGAGCCACCTTCGCAGGCACTGGCGGCGGTACGTACGTACGCGTCGCGACTGCGCAAAGTACTGCCCCCCGGAGTTCTCGTCAGCGAATCCGGGGGCTACGCGCTCCAGGTCGCGGACGGCGCCCTCGACCTGGCCCTCGCGGAAGACCTGTGGGCGGCGGCCGAGAAGGCCCGCGGCATAGGTGACCTGCGTCAGGCTCGCACACTCGTCAACAAGTCCCTCGACCTGTGGGACGGCGAGCCCCTGGCCGGCGTCCCCGGCCCGTACGCCGACACCCAGCGCACCCGGCTCGACGAGTGGCGACTGCAACTGATCGAGTCCCGTCTCGACATGGACCTGGAGGTCGGCTGCCACGCGGAGGCGGTCTCCGAGCTGACGGCCCTGACCGCCGCCCACCCGCTGCGCGAGCGCCTGCGCGAGCTGCTGATGCTCGCCCTCTACCGCAGCGGCCGCCAGGCGGAGGCCCTGGCGGTCTACGCGGACACGCGCCGCCTGCTCGACGACGAGCTGGGTGTCGACCCGCGCCCCGGCCTCAAGGAACTCCAGCAGCGGATCCTCCAGGCGGACCCGGCCCTCGCGGAACCGGCTGCCGGGGAACCGGAACCGGCCGCGACCGTGGTGCGCCCCGCCCAGCTGCCCGCCACCGTCCCCGACTTCACGGGCCGCGCCTCCTTCGTGGGCGAGCTGAGCGACATCCTCTCCTCGGCCGAGGGCCGCGTGATGGCGGTCTCGGCGCTGGCGGGCATCGGCGGCGTCGGCAAGACGACCCTCGCCGTCCACGTGGCGCACGTGGCCCGCACCCACTTCCCCGACGGCCAGCTCTACGTCGACCTCCAGGGCGCCGGCGCGCGCGCCGCCGAGCCGGAGACGGTCCTCGGCGCCTTCCTGCGCGCGCTCGGCACGCCCGACTCCGCCATCCCGGACTCCCTGGAGGAGAGGGCGGCCCTCTACCGCTCGGTCCTCGACGGCCGCCGCGTCCTCGTCCTCCTGGACAACGCCCGCGACGCCGCCCAGGTCCGCCCCCTGCTCCCCGGCATGGAGGGCTGCGCCGCGCTGGTCACCAGCCGGGTCCGCATGGTCGACCTGGCGGGCGCGCACCTGGTCGACCTGGACGTGATGTCCCCCGAGGAGGCCCTGCTCCTCTTCACCCGCATCGTCGGTGACGAGCGGGTCAACTCGGAGCGGGAGGCGGCCCTGGACGTCGTCGCGGCCTGCGGTTTCCTGCCGCTCGCCATCCGCATCGCGGCGTCCCGCCTCGCGGCCCGCCGCACCTGGACGGTCTCCACGCTCGCGGCGAAGCTGGCGGACGAGCGCCGCCGCCTCGACGAACTCCAGGCGGGCGACCTGGCCGTCAAGGCCACCTTCGAACTGGGCTACGGTCAGCTGGAGCCCACGCAGGCCCGCGCCTTCCGCCTCCTTGGCCTCGCGGACGGCCCCGACCTCTCCCTCGCGGCGGCGGCGGCTATCCTCGACCTCCCCCTGGAGGAGACCGAGGACCTTCTCGAATCCCTGGTGGACACCTCCCTGGTGGAGTCGGCGGCCCCGGGCCGCTACCGCTACCACGACCTCGTACGCCTGTACGCGCGCGCCTGCGCCGACCGCGACGAGCAGCCTCCGAGCGAGCGGGAGGCGGCGCTGTCGCGGCTGCTCGACTTCTATCTGGCGTCGGCGGCGAGGGTGTACGCGATAGAGCGGCCCGGCGACCGGACGGTGGACCACCTGGAGGTCACCGAGGACCTGGGCCAGGACTTCAGCGACGACACGAAGGCGCTCGACTGGCTCCACTCGGAGGCGGCCTGCATCCTCGCCTGCGTCCAGCAGTCCCTCGGCCCGCGCACCCTGCGCCGCGCCGTGGACCTGCTGCTTGCCGCCAAGGACCTGGCGGAGTCGGGCGCCAGCTCCCTGCGGTACGAACTGGCCGCGTCGGCCGCCCGGGACGCGGCGGCCGCCCTGGGCGACGCGCACGCGGAGGGCCGGGCGCGGGTCACCCTGGCCCAGGTGCACAACAACGCGGGCCGCTTCGAGGCCGCGCGCCTTGAGGCCGAGCGCGCCACGGCCCTCGGTGAGCCCGCCGACGACCCGTGGACCAGCAGCAACGCGCCCAACGAGCTGGGCATCGCCGCCAACTGCCTCAACCGGCCCGCGGCCAGTGAGCGCTATCTGCTCCGGGCGATCGACGCCTTCCGCGCGGACGGCAACCGGGCGGGCGAGGCCAGCGCCCTGTGCAACCTCTCCCGTGTCCTCGTCGCCCTGGGGCGCACCGCCACGGCGATCGACCTCGTACGGCGGGGCATCGCGATCTACGACGACCTCGGCCTCACCTTCCGCCTCGCCAACGCCCGGTACGCCCTGGGCATCGTCCTGAGCAGTTCGGGGCGCCACGCCGAGGCCATGGACCAGCTGACCGAGGCGCTCGGCGTGTTCGTGGAGAACCGGCAGCGGCTGTGGGAGGGCACCACGCACTACCGCATGGCCCAGGTCCACCTGCGGTCCGGCCGCTCCACGCTGGCGGCGCAGCACGCGGAGCAGGCGCTGACCACGGGGTTCATCGGGGGCGACTGGATGCGGGCCAATGTGCTCACGCTCCTCGGCAAGTCCCTGGACAGCCTGGGCCAGCTGGACCGCGCGCGGGCGTGCTGGCGGGAGGCGCTGGCCATCCATGAGAGGACAGGCGCGCCCGAGACCGAAGAGGTGCGCGAGCTGCTGGACCCGGTGGCGGCGGCCTGAGGAGGGCGGCGGGCCGCCCGATGAGGGCAGCGGCCCGACCCTGCGAGGGCAGCGGGCGCCTGACGTGCGGGGGTCCGACGCGTTCATCGAACGTTTATGAGCGACTGCCATTCTCAATACATCGATCCGTCGCGTCGGGGGGCAGACGGGTCGCACTGGGCCTCACGGAATAGGGTGAGCGGCCCTGGAATGCCCGTTCGGCGGTCCTCGGGGGAGTTGCCGAGCGGGCGTTCGCCCCAGCGAACCGTAAAACCAACGGGAGGCCCACCATGAGCGACGCGAAGAAGCGCCCGGACATCACGACCATGGGCGACAGCCATATGCCCGCCCCGCCCAAGGACGGCCAGCTCACCATCCAGGGTGACAGCCACATGCCGGCTCCGCCCAAGGACGGCCCGCTCACCACGCAGGGCGACAGCCACATGCCCGCTCCGCCCAAGGACGCCTAAAGACTTCATTCCCGACGGGGGTCGGCCGCGGCGGCGCGGAGGGGAAGCCGTCGCGGCCGACGCATGTCCGGTGTCCGGCCGGAGCGAGTTCACGCCAATAGGTGGCGATTAACTTCCTGATTCATCGAACATGTGTCTCCGCCGGGTATTAGCGTCACAGCGCACCGTAACTCTCGCGTCTCCCACAGGAGTTGAAATGAACCGCACCAAGAAGGCGCTCGTCACCCTGGCCCTCGCGGTCGCCGCCGCGGGCGCGGCGGCGGGCCCGGCGGCCGCCGACGGCCACATGCCGGCCGCTCCCCAGGGCGCGGACCGCCCGGTGGTCGCCCCGCTCGGCGACAGCCACGTCCCGGCGCCCCCGCAGGGCTGATCAGGCGGCGATCCGCGCCAC
Organism: Streptomyces anatolicus; assembly: GCF_019400875.1. Lineage (NCBI taxonomy): Bacteria > Bacillati > Actinomycetota > Actinomycetes > Kitasatosporales > Streptomycetaceae > Streptomyces > Streptomyces anatolicus. The sequence goes on from NZ_WMBF01000422.1 coordinate 5,383, forward strand.
AAGGGCCCCCTTCACCGCCGTCACGAACGTGTCCCGCGTCTCCTCGTCGAGGAGGTCGAGGGACAGGTACGGATTCAGGTCCTCCAGCTCGACGAGGAGCAGGTCGCCGGAGGGCGCGCGGCACGCGTCCACGCGTTGGATCCCGTGGTCGATCGCGTTCCAGTCGATGAAGCGCCGCGCGAAGGCCAGGTCGGCGGGGGTGGGGG
>NZ_WMBF01000423.1:0-5554 GCF_019400875.1 Streptomyces anatolicus
GGTCTGCGCGTAGCCGAGGAAGCGGTGGGCGGGGGTGCGGGCGCGGTCCACGGGGCGGCCGTGGGCGCGGCCGCGGAACGTCGAGTATGTGCCGTCGTGGAAGAAGCCGCGTGTCATCGTCTTGCCGAGGGCGGCCAGCGGGGCCCGCGCGAAGTCCTCGTAGTAGCCCTGCGCCTCGCCCGTCAGCGCGGTGTGCAGCGCGTGGTGGAAGTCGTCGTTCCACTGCGCGTGCAGGCCGAGGCCGCCGCTCGCGCGCGGGGTGACGACGCGGGGGTCACCCAGGTCGGACTCACCGATCAGGGAAAGCGGCCTGCCGAGGTCGTCGGAGAGGGAGTCGACGGCCGCGGACAGCTCCTCCAGGAAGTGGCACGCGCGCGTGTCCCGCAGCGCGTGCACGGCGTCGAGGCGCAGCCCGTCGAGCCGGTAGTCGCGCAGCCAGGCGAGCGCGCTGCCCACCAGATAGGAGCGCACCTCGTCCGAGCCGGGCGCGTCCAGATTGACCGCGGCGCCCCAGGGCGTGTGGTGCGTCTCGGTGAAGTACGGGCCGAAGGCGGGCAGGTAGTTGCCGGACGGGCCGAGGTGGTTGTGGACGACGTCGAGGACCACGCCGAGGCCGAGCCCGTGCGCCGCATCGACAAATCGCTTCAGCGCCTCCGGGCCGCCGTACGGCTCGTGCACCGCCCACAGGGACACGCCCTCGTACCCCCAGCCGTGCCGCCCCGGGAAGGGGCACAGCGGCATCAGCTCCACATGCGTGACGCCGAGGTCCGCGAGGTGGCGCAGCCGCTCCGCCGCCGCGTCGAGCGTGCCCTCGCGGGTGTACGTCCCCACATGCAGCTCGTACAGGACCGCCTCCCGCACGCCCCGCCCCGCCCAGGGCGTCCGCCACGCGTACCGGTCGTGGTCGACGACCGCGCTGAGGCCGTCGGGGCCGTCCGGCTGGCGCCGTGAGCGGGGGTCGGGCAGGACGGGGCCGCCGTCCACCGAGAAGCCGTAGCGCGTGCCGTCCTCGGCCTCGGCCTCCGCGATCCACCAGCCGGCCCGGCCGCCGTCGCGCTCCATCGCGCGCGTGGCGCCCGCGCACTCCAGAGCGACCCGCTCGGCCTGCGGCGCCCACACTTCGAACCTCACCGACGTGCCCCCTCGTCCGCTGTCCGTCACACCTGCGTCCCATGGTGCGTCAGAAGTGCTCTGTTGGGGGGCGGAAGAGATCGATCGGCCGCCGCCCCGGCCCATTCTGGACACCCGGGGCGAGCTTGCCCGACAATCCCCAGGTGACATCCTCTTTCGAGTTCTCCACATACCCCGCGCGGGTGACGGACGCCGAGCGCGACCGGGCGCTGGACGCACTCAAGGAGGGCGCGGCCGTCGGCAGGCTCTCGCACGACACCTTCCTGCGGCGCATGGAACTGGTCCTCGCCGCCCGCAGGCCCGACGAACTCGCCGCCCTCACCGCCGATCTGCGGACCGAGGGCCGCTGGTCGCGCATGGTGCTCGGCAGCGTGGAAGCGGTCTCCGGGTTCACGATGAAGCTGCGCAGGGCCTGGCAGGCCGAGCGGCTGCCGAAGCTGCTGCTGCCCTCGCCCGACAGCCCCTATCCGCTGCGGATAGGCCGCGACCCGGCCAACGGCCTGCGGCTCAGCCACGACACGGTCTCGCGGGTGCACGCCGAGCTGCGCCGGCAGGGCGGCGTGTGGGTGCTGCGCGACCTCGGCTCCACCAACGGCACGTCGGTGAACGGCCGCCGGGTGACCGGCGCCGCCCTCGTCCAGGACGGCGACCTGGTCAGCTTCGGCCGGATGGCCTTCCGCCTCGCCGTGAGCTGAGCCCCGGCCCGGCCTCGGCGCGTCCGGGGCCCTCACGTCCGCCTCGCTACCGCCTCCGTTCCAGCAGTGTCACCGGCGAGGCCGCGAAAAGGTCCGCCACGCGTGCGTGGCCCTCGAACTCCCGGCCGGGGGTCAGCAGATCTGCCCATCGCCCTGCCGGAAGCGGAAGCTCCGTGTCTCGCCAGCCGCCTTCCTCCGCGAGCCGCAGGGAGAGCCGCGTCGCCGCGACCACCACCTCGCCGGAGCGGGCGAACGCCACACAGTGCGCGGCGCCGGGGCCCTCGGCGGTCAGGGGTTCGTACGTCCCCGCGTCCCCGAACAGTTCCGGGCGCCGCCCGCGCAGCCGCAGCGCCGCCGCCGTGAGCGCCAGCTTCTCCTCCGCGAGGCCGGCGGGCTCCGGCCGCGCGTCGAGCCGTTCCAGGACCTCTGGCCGGAAGTGCGCCGGCGCCCGGTTGTCCGGGTCGACCAGCGCGCGGTACTCACCCTCCGTCCCCTGGTAGAGGTCGGGCACCCCCGGCATCGTCAGATGCAGGAGCGCCGCCCCCAGGACGTTCACCCGCACATGGGGCGCCAGCTCCCGCGCGAGGGCCGCGACGGCGGCTTGCGGCGCCCCGCACGGCCCCGCCTCCACAAAGGCCCCCACGGCCTTCTCGTACGCCTCGTCGGGCTCGGTCCAACTGGTGTGCAGCCCCGCCTCCCGCACATGCTTCAGGAGCGCGTCCCGCAGCCGCGTGTCGTCCGGGGGGCCGAACCCGACCGCCGTCTGCCAGGCGGCCCACGCCAGCTGGGGGTCGGGCGCGCGGACGCCCCCCTCGCGCGCGGTCCGCTCCGTCACCTCGGCGAGAAGAGCGGCCCAGCGGTCCGGGCACTGCGCCAGGACGGAGATGCCCGCGCGCACGTCGGCGCTGCGCTTGGTGTCATGGGTCGTCAGGACCGTGCCCGTGGCGGGCCAGTCGCGCTGCACGCGCGCGCAGTACGCGTGGAACTCCTCCACGGAGACCGCGGGCCGCTCGGGCGCCCCGCCCACCTCCGCCGCCGACAGGAGCGGCGCGTGCCGGTAGAACGCGGTGTCCTCCACGGCCTTGGCACGCAGCGCGGACGCGGTCTGCGCGAACCGCGCGCGGAACGCCGCCACCGCGGCCCCCTGGCTCCCGTCCACCGCCCCTGCCCTGCCAAGCACCAGATCCCGTACGACATCGACCGTCCGGGCCTCCTCGGGCACGCTGAAGGCGGCCCTGGCCTCCGCGGCGGCCGACGCGGTCAGGACCGTCTCGGGGGCGGCGCCCCCGGACACGTACGGCCGGTAGACGGGAAGCCGCACGAGCAGTTCCCGCAGGGCCGTGCGCAGCGCCCAGGGGGCGTGGTCCCGCAGGGCGGGGTCGGCCGCACAGATCTCGGCGGCCGCGCGCGTGAGACGGTCGACCTCGGCGGCCAGCTCGTGCGAGATGACCCGGTACGCGGCGCGGCGCACCGTCGCGGCCCACTCGCCGCCCCGGTCGGCGGGCGGCGCGGCGAAGCGGCGGTACTGGCCGAGGAGTTCCCCGGTGCCCGCCGGGTCGGTGAGGACGCCGTCGATGTGGCGCAGCGCGTCGTAGCCGGTGGTGCCCGCGACCGGCCAGGCGGCGGGCAGGTGCTCGCCGTCGGCGAGGATCTTCTCGACGACCGTCCAGCGCCCGCCGGTCGCCTCGTGCAGCCTCTGGAGGTAGGCCCCCGGGTCCGCGAGCCCGTCGGGGTGATCGATCCGCAGCCCGTCGACGACCCCCTCGTGGAGCAGCTGGAGGATCTTCCCGTGGGTCGCGTCGAAGACCTCGGGGTCCTCGACGCGCACTCCGATGAGATCGGAAATGGTGAAAAAACGCCGGTAGTTGAGATCCGTACGGGCAAGCCTCCACCAGGACAGGCGGTACCACTGGGCGTCCAGGAGCTCGGGCAGCGCCAGCCCTTCCGTGCCCTCGCGGATCGGGAACGCGTGTTCGTGGTAGCGCAGGACGTCCCCGTCGACCCGCAGCGCTGTCAGCTCGTCCCCGAGCCGCGCCCCGAGGAGGGGCAGCAGGACGCGCCCGCCGCCCGCCTCCCAGTCGATGTCGAACCAGCGGGCGTACGGCGAACGGGGACCCTCGCGCAGCACCTCCCAGAGCGCGTGGTTGTGGCGCGGCACCGCCGCCATGTGGTTCGGCACGATGTCCACGATCAGGCCGAGCCCGGCCTCGCGGGCGGTGCGGGCGAGGGACCGCAGCCCCTCCTCGCCGCCGAGTTCGTCCCGCACGCGCGCGTGGTCGACGACGTCGTAGCCGTGCGTCGAACCGGGGACCGCCTGGAGGACCGGCGACAGATGCAGATGCGAGACACCGAGCGAGGCGAGATGGGGCACCGCGGCCTCGGCGGCGGCAAAGGGGAACTCCGGCTGCAACTGGAGCCGGTACGTGGCGGTCGGCGAAGGAGGCACCGCGGGCCTGGAGCGCTCTGACGTCATGCGAAGGTACGTACCCGTCCCGGAGGCTTTCGTGTCATCCGCTCATGCGTCTCCGCACAACGGCGTCGTTAGCGTCGGACGATGGCTTCGAGAACGCGGGACGCGTACCGCACAGTGATCGGCATGACGGGGGCACTGCTGCCCGTCGTCTCGTTCTTCGGCAGGCTCCCCGTGGCCATGATCCAGTTCGGCAGCGTGCTCCTGGTGACGGAGACCAGCGGGTCGCTGGCCACCGGCGGCATCGTCGCCTGCGCGCTCGCGCTCGGCCAGGTGGGCGCGGGGCCCTTCGTCGGGCGCCTCGCGGACCGGCACGGCCAGCGGGCGGTGGTGCTCGTCCTCTCGCTCCTCAACGCCGTGGCGATCGCCGCCTACACCGCGGGCGCCGTCGCGGACCTGCCCACGCCCGCCCTCGTCGCCCTGGGCGTCCTCGCGGGCGCCACGATCCCGGGGATCGGCCCGCTCGCCAGGGCCCGCGTCGTCCCGCTGGTCCGCGCGAAGGGCGGCGACGACCGGCTCGCGGGCACGGTGCTCTCCCTGGAGAGCACCATGGACGAGCTGTCCTTCGTGCTCGGCCCCGCCCTGGTGGGCCTCGCGGCCGTCGCGGGCCACCCCGCGTACGCGTTCGTCGCGGCCGCCCTCCTGGTCGCCGTCTGCGGCACGGCCTTCGCGCTGCACCCCACGGGGCGCACCGCCAAGGGGACCCCGCGAGGACCGGCACGCGCGCGTGGGGCACGGCCGCCGCTGCCGCGTTCGGTGTACGTGGTGCGCGTGGGGCTCCTCTTCCTGGGGGTGCTGCTCGGGGCCTGCGGGGCGGGGATCACCGCGCTGACCGAGGAGCTGGGGCAGCCGGGGCAGGCCGGGCTCGTGTACGCGGCGATGGGCGTCATGAGTGCCGTCGTGGGGCTCTCCATGGCCGCGCTGCCCGAGCGCTTCGGGCTGCTCGCGCGCTGGCGGGTGGCGACAGCGGCGGCCGCCCTCCTGTCGCTGCCCCTGGTGTGGACCGACAGCCTGGCGGGCCTCTACGTGGTGGTCACCTTCTTCGGCGCGATCTACGCCCCGAACCTCATCACGGGCTTCGCGCTGACCGAGCGTGCCGTGCCGGCGCGGCGGCTCGCGGAGGGCATGACGTTCGCGGCGAGCGCGTTCGTCGGGGGCCAGGCGGTGACGCTGGCGGTGGCCGGGCGGCTCGCCGAGGCCCACGGGGCGGGGGCGGCGTTCGCCCTGGGCAGCGCGGCCGCGGCGGGCGCGTTCGTGG
>NZ_WMBF01000424.1:0-5547 GCF_019400875.1 Streptomyces anatolicus
GTGCCGGGGAAGGGACCGAGCGGGCGCGCGGACCAGGACGCGCCGCCGCTCTCGCTGATCTGCGGCCGTATGCCGAAGGCGAGTTCGACGGCGGCGGAGAGGCCGCGCCGGGTGCCGCGGACGCGGTGCAGCGCGACGGCGGAGGCCACCGCGTGCCGGCGCGTCGGCAGCGGCTCGGTGCCGTCCAGCTCCGTGCCGACCCAGTCCGTCAGCCACCCGAGGAAGTCCTCCGGCGCCAGGGCGGGCGTGAAGTACGCCTCCAGACAGTCCAGGACGGTGAAGACGGGCGCGAGCACGACATCGAGCCCGGAGACGAACCGCAACGCGAAGTCGTCGTCCGCGAACACGGCCGGCAACTGCTCGCCTAGCGGGTGCGCGGAGACGAGCCCGGGCAGCGAACCACGCCCCGGGCCGCTTCCGGGGCCGCTTCCCGGGATGCTTCCCGCGCCGGGAGCCGCGTGGCCGCCCGCCGCCTTGAGCGGCCCCGCCTTGCGCAGATCCGCCGGCCGGGACTCGGCCGCCCTCATCGCGCCTCGATGACACGTACGCGGTGGTCGAACGGGAACAGCAAGGCGGACGGCGTGAGTTCGATGCGGTCGGTGGCGTCGCCCCGGCGGCCGGTGAGGGGGTCGGCGGGGTGCAGGAGGACCTCGTCGACCAGCTCCACGCCCGGCACGCGCTGGAGCGCGGCGAAGATCTCACCGGCGCGCAGCGGACGCCCGAACGGCCAGCCCGCCCCGTGCGCCCCGCCGGTCAGCGGGTCCAGGTAGGCGTAGAGCGCGTCGAGGGCGTCGGCCCGCACCCGCTCGGCCTCGGCGGCGCGGAACGAGTGGAGCGTGGCGACGACCGTGACGCCCTGGTAGAAGGGCGGCCCGACCGCGAGCCGGGTGCCGATCGGGCGGCGGTCGTCGAGGAAGTGCGTGACGCGGGCGAGGAGTTCGTCGCCCGGCACCAGCTGCTCGAAGCGCAGGCGGCCGCCGCGGTCCGGCACGGCCTGCGGGACGACGAGGACACGGACCGCGTTCTCGCCCGCGTCGGACGCCTCCGCCGCCAGGCAGTGGATGCGGGCCGTCTCGGGCGCCGCGCGCCGCGCCAGCTCCTCGTAGTCGCGCGCGGTCACCGCGCGCTCCTGCGCGCGCAGCGCGATCGGCGCCCGCACCTTCGCCTCCTGCACGGTCTCGCCGTCCACTCCGCCGCGCGCGGCCTCACGGTTCTCCACGCGGGACACGTACGGGATGGAGCTGCGCAGCACCTGGATCGCGCCGCGCGCCACGTTGCCCGCGCGCCCGCCGCCGGTGCGGTAGCGCGTGGCGCGGATCGCGGCGCCCTTGGCGGGCACCGCGCCGAACTGCCGCAGCGTGCCGTCCGGTTCGCGGACCGCGGGCCCGAAGGCGATCTCGCCGGTCGCCGCGTCCAGGGTGACGTGGCGGTCGTACGGGCCCGACGCGGCGAAGTGGTCCACGACCTGCCACGCCTGCCAGCCCGGAGCCTCCTCGTCGGAGGTCCCGGAGTCCTCCGCGACCTCCAGGAGCAGCGGCGGCCGGTCCGCGACGACCGGCGCCTGCGCGAGCCGCACGCGCTGCCCGGGCACGCCCGTGGAGTCGCCGAGCGGTTCGTCGCGTACGACCTCGGCGTGCGCGACGGTGGTCGTGCCGCCGATGGTGAACGCGGACGCGGCCCGCACGGTCGGGGACGCGCTGTAGAACGGCTGGCCCTGGGCGGCCTCGACGACCCGGCAGCGCAGCCAGCCCGCGTCCTGCCTGCCGATCCGGGAGACGAGGTGCCCGGCGGGGATGTGCAGGACCACGTCGCCGGGCCGGTTGAGGCCGCCGGTGGAGTCCTCCTCCACCTCGCACTCCGTCCACCCCTCGGCGGTCCACGCCTCCCACACCAGCGGCGGCTGGCGCGGGTCGACGCCGACGCCGTCCACGCGGCTGTCCAGTTGCAGTACGGCCACGCAGGCGGGCACCGCCGCGCTGAGCCCGAAGAGGAGTGTGTCGCCGGGCCGGGGATGTTCGGCGAAGACGCCCACGTCACGCCCGCCGAACACGTCCTGCCCGCAGTCCTGCGGTGTGCCGCCGGCCTCCTGGCGGAGCACGGCGTCCAGTTCGCAGGGCACCACCGTCAGATCCGCCTCGGTCGCGAAGGCCACCGCCTCCTCGGTCTCGGTGCGGCCGGTGGCCACCTCCGTCCCGGCGGGCAGCACCACCGGCTCGGCCTGGGGCGCGGAGAGCCAGAAGGTGACGTCGGCGCGGGCCGCCGAGGGCGGGAAGAGGGTGACGCCGAGCAGGTCGAGGAAGGCCAGGTGGTTCTTCTCCGGCACGCGGTTGAGGCGGTAGACGACCTGGTCGGCCATGTGCGCGACCGCCTCGACGAGGGTGACGCCCGGGTCGGAGACGTTGTGGTCGGTCCACTCCGGGCAGCGCTGCTGGATGTAGCGCTTGGCGTCGTCGACGAACTGCTGGAAGCGCCGGTCGTCGAGGTGGGGTGCGGGCAGGGCCATCGGACTTCAGACTCCGCTCTCTGATTCCGTGGACGGGATCACGTAGAAGGGAAAGACGAGGCTGCGCGGGTTGTTGACGCCGCGCACGGTGTAGCTCACGTCGATGAACAGGACGGACGGGTCGTCGGGCGCCGGGCTGACCTCGACGTCCAGGACCTCGATGCGGGGCTCCCACCGGTCGAGCGAGGAGCGCACCTCGTAACGGATGCGGCCCGCCGTCGCCTCATTGACGGGCGCGAACACCAAGTCGTGGACGGCACAGCCGAATTCGGGCCGCATCGGCCGCTCGCCGGGCGCGGTGGCGAGCACGAGCCGGATCGACTCCTCGATCTCCCGCTCGCGACGGGCCAGCGCGATGCCGCCGCCCGCGTCCGTGCGCAGCGGGAACGTCCAGCCCGCGCCGACGAACTGCTCACTCATGTCCCTCCACCTCCCTGGCCACCCTGGTCACGCCCCTCGTCCTCACTGGATCAACCCCACTAGAAAGGCAGGCCGTTGCGGAGCACGGCCGGGGCGTTCAGCGTGACCGTGGCCACCGAGTTGACCGCGACCGCGCCGACCGCGGTGACGGCGACCGCGGCGGCCGCGTTGACGGCGACGGCACCGGCCGACTTCAGACTGACGGCACCGGCCGCGTTGATGTCCGCCATGGCTCCCGCGGTGACGCCGAACTTGGCGCCCGCCTTGATGTCGACCGCCCCGCCGGCGCTCATCGTCAGCGAGCCGCCCGCGGTCAGCGACAGATTGCCGCCCGCCCTGATGCTGACGTTGCGGGTCCCGGAGATGGAGACCGAGCCGTCGCTCCGGATGGTCACGCTGGTGCGCGTCTCGTCCATGTGGACGGTGAGCCGCCCGTTGCCCGTCTGGAGCCGGATACCGCTCTTCATACGGGACTTGGCGTCCACCAGCTCGACGGTGTGACCGCTGCGCGAGGCGATCGAGCGCCAGTTGACACGGCCGCTGGTCGGATCGACCGCGGGCAGCCCGTCCGTACCCGGCGTCGGTTTGTCGACGCCGTTGTAGAGACCCGCGAGCACATACGGATGCTCCAGCGAGCCCCGGTCGAAGGCGACGAGCACCTCGTCACCGACCTCGGGCAGCATCAGCCCGCCGCCCCGCACCCCGCCCAGCTGCGCGATACGGCACCAGTCGCTCTCGTACGTGTCCGAGAGCCAGGGGAACCGCAGCTTCACGCGGTTCATCCGGAGCGGATCCTTGGCGTTGCTGACCAGGGCCATGGCGACGCCCGGCATCGGCGGGGCGGCGTCGGCGCCCCCGGACGCGAGACCGTACAGCGAGCGGAACTGCCGCCCCGAGACGGTCAGCCACGTCGTGAACGGCCGCCCCGACTCGAAGAGATGACGCACTCCGGTCGCCGTGTACTTCCCCTCGAAGGGGAACCCGGCCCCCTTCAGCGCCACGGGCTGCCCCGGCCGCAGCTCGGGGTTGCCGGTGACCGCGACCTCGACCTCCGCGAAGGAGCCCGTCACGTCCTCGGCCAACGACCTAGCCGCGTGGGTGACTTGGGCCTGGGTCGTGTACGGCGTCCCGGTGTCCGTCAGCTCGGCCCTGCCGAACGGCTGCGAGAGCTGCGCGGGGGTGATGTCGGCGACGATGTCCTTGCTCGTGACGGCCGGGGACTGCGCCGACAGGGCGCGCTTGGCCCGCATGTCCCAGCCGCGCACCCCGGCCGTGGCGACCTGCCCGGCGGCGGTCACCGCGACCCGGCTGTGCAGCGCGTTGTGCCCGAATTCCAGGACGTACGGGCTCTGCGCGGCCGGGGTCGTGTCGGCGGGCGCGCCCGCGGCGGGCGTCAGTTTCGCGAAGCACAGCTTCCCGTCCTCGTCGAACGACAGATGGGTGTCGTTCTCCTGGGCGAGGCGCGAGAGGAAGTCCCAGTCGGTGATGTTCGGCTGCGTGGCCAGCTCGTAGACCGTGGGCGTGGCGTCGACCTTGCCGAGCCCCAGGCCGCTGAGGGCGGCGACCCGGCGCACGATGTCGGAGGCCGTCATGTTCGGGAAGCCCTGCACGCGGCGGTTGCGCAGCAGCCGGTGGCCGGGGTCGTAGCCGCGTACGACGAGGGACTTGCCGCCCGCGTCGGCGTCCACCTCCAGGGCGGTCACCTCGCCGGTCAGCATGGGCTTGCCGCGCACCCCGTCGGTGAAGGGGCACAGGACAGCCTTGGCGCCCACCTTGATCTGCGGGAACTTCTCCAGGATGTCGCCGCCCGCGTCGGCGAAGGTCAGCTGGAAGGCGGACGGCACGTTCACGCTGGAGTCCACCCAGCCCTCGACGAGCAGCACGGCGAGCTTGTCCGGCAGCCGGGAACCGCCGATCTCGGCGTGCAGGACGCTCGTATACGTCTTCTCACTCATCGCGTGTACGTCTTCTCACTCATGCGGACTCCACGTGGGCGCGGGCCGGGCGGGCCTCTTCGGCGGCGGGCAGCAGCAGTTCCGTGCCGGGTCTCAGCCGCATCGGGTCGTCGATGTCATTGGCCTCGGCGATCAGCCGCCAGCGGGTGGCGTCCCCGTACTCCCGCCAGGCGAGCGAGGCCAGCGAGTCCCCGGCGACGGTGCGGTGCACGCGGCGGGCGGAGAGCGCGCCGGACGTCGGGTTCTGCCCCTTGGTGGGCATCGCCACCTCGGTGAGCGACAGCGCGCAGGTCGCGCGGATCGGCTCGCCCGTCGGATTGAACAGCGTGAAGGTCGCGCTGACACTGGTCACGTACGCCACGAACCGCACGGTGTTGAACGACCCCCAGGAGAACCGCACCCAGGGCGGCGAGGGCCGCTTGGAGGTGACGCTCTGGGGCGTCACCTCGCAGCAGGAGAGCAGCAGCTCCACCTGCTTCTGCACCTTGCCGGAGTTCGGCTCGCCCGACGAGTCGAGGAACACCTCCAGCTGGAGCGTGGCGGGCACGGACCCGGTGAACTTCGGCGGCGCGCCCCGCATATAGGCGACCGCGGGCTGTGTCCGCCACTCGGCGGAGCGGGCCATCTGGAGCTGCGTCGGGTTGAACTGGAACTCGACCTCGCCGATCT
>NZ_WMBF01000425.1:0-5508 GCF_019400875.1 Streptomyces anatolicus
GCCCGGCCGCACCCCCGACGGAGGAGCTGCGGGCGCGCGCTGCCGAGGTGCTGTGGGCCAACTGGACGGGAACCTCGACCGTGCCCTCGCGGGCGCTGTACCCGCACCAGTGGTCCTGGGACTCCGCGTTCATCGCGATCGGGCTGCGCCATCTCTCCCCGCTGCGCGCCCAGTTGGAGCTGGAGACGCTGCTGTCCGCCCAGTGGGGCGACGGCCGCGTCCCGCACATCGTCTTCAACGACGCCGTCCCGCTCGACGCCTACTTCCCCGGCCCCGACTTCTGGCGCTCCGCAACGGCGGGCCGCCGCGCCGGGGCCCCCGCCCACCTACAGACCTCCGGCATCGTGCAGCCGCCGGTGCACGCGCTCGCCGTCTGGCTCGTGCACCGCGCCGACCCCGGCCTCTCCCGGGCCCGCTCCTTCCTCGCCCGGCTCCGGCCCCGCCTCACCGCCTGGCACCGCTATCTCCTGGACGCCAGGGACGTGGGCGGCGCGGGGCTCGCCGCCGTGCTGCACCCGTGGGAGCAGGGCATGGACAACAGCCCTTGCTGGGACGGGCCGTTGGGTCGCGTCGAGCCCGCCGCGCCCGGGGGTTTCCGCCGCGCGGATCTCGACCACGGGGTGCCCGAGGACCGGCCGACCGACACGGACTACGGGCGGTATGTGCGGCTCGCCGCCGAGTACCGCGACCGGGAGTACATCGATAGCGCGGGCCCCAGCACACCCACCGTCGAGGGCTCCGGCACGTCCACCGTCGAGGCCCCCGCCTTCTTGGTCGAGGACCCCGCCTTCAACGCCCTCCTGATCGCCTCGGAGTACGCACTCGCCCTGATCGAGGCCGAGTTGGACAGGCCCGCCAGGCCCGCCAGGACCGACAGGCCCGCCAAGCGCGCGGCGCGGGTGCGGTGCGAGCGTGCTCGCGCCCTGACGGAGACCCTGGTCGCTCGCCTGTGGGACCCGGAACGGGAGATCTTCCTCTGCCGCGACCTGCGCACCGACGCGCTCCTCACCGAGCGCGGCGTCACCGGCCTGATCCCCCTCGTGCTCCCCGCGCTGCCACCCCGCATCGCCGCCGCCCTCGTACGCACCGCGTGCGGCCCGCACTTCGGCCTCGGCGGCGTCACACGGCTCGTGCCCAGCTACGACCTGACCGGCCCCGCCTTCGACCTCCGCCGCTACTGGCGCGGACCGGCGTGGTTCAACACCAACTGGCTCGTGGAGAAGGGGCTTCGGCTGCACGGCGAGCGCGCGCGGGCCGACGCGCTGCGCGAGGCCGTGCTCGACGCGGCGGGCGCGTCCGGCTTCGCGGAGTACGTGGACCCGTACACGGGAGAGGGCTGCGGAGCGCGCGGCTTCGGCTGGACGGCGGCGCTCACGCTGGACCTGCTGCACGACGGACGGAACGGCACGGGTGGGGGAGACCTCCGGACGGAGAGGTGCGGACATGAGTGACCGGTACCGGCTGCTGGTGCGAGGGCGGACGTTCGCGGCCGTCGGCGCGGGCGGCGACATCAGCGGGGTCGGCGGTGTGCGCGGCGGCGGCGCGGGTCCGGACGGCCTTTTCGTACGGGACGCACGGCATCTGAGCCGCTGGCAGCTGACCGTGGACGGGGCCGTGCCCGAGGTTCTCGCGCCGGTGGACACCTCGGCGACCGGCGCCGGCGCGGCGCGCTGCGTGCTCGTGCCGCGCGGCGGCCGCCAGGAGCCGCCCGCCTGCACGGTCCTGCGTGAACAGGCCGTGGTCGAGGGCGCGTTCGTCGAAACCCTGCGGGTGGTGAGCAACCGCCCGGTGCCGACGCGGGTCCACATCGCGCTGACCGTGGACGCCGACTTCACCGACCAGTTCGAACTGCGCGCCGATCACCGTACGTACGCCAAGCCGGGCGCCGTCAGGTCCCGTCGGCCGATCGACGGCAGCGACAGCGGTGACGGTGACGGCAGTGGTCCGAAGGGGGTCGCCTTCGGCTACCGGCGCGGCGACTGGAGCGCGCGCACGACGGTGACCGCCGACCCGGGCCCCGACGCCGTCGAGGAGACCGGCGGCGGCGCGCGTCGCCTCGTATGGACGCTGGAGCTTGCCCCGCACGGCTCGGCCGAGGTGGCACTGAGTGCCGCCGCCTATCCGCATGGGGCGGCCGGGCCGGACGTGCCCGACTCGCCCGCCGAGGCGGAACGCCAACTCGCCGCGCTCCAGGACGCCTTCGTCTCCGGCGTCACCCTGCCCACCCGGTGGCCCGCGCTCGCCGACGCCTGCGCGCGCGGCCTCGCTGACCTCGCGGTGCTCCAGGTACCGGCGATGGGGCCGGACGGCGAGGAGCTGAGCGTGCCCGGCGCCGGAGTGCCCTGGTTCCTCACGATGCTGGGCCGCGACGCCCTGCTGACCTCGCTCTTCGCACTCCCGTACGTGCCGCGCCTGGCCGCCGCGACGCTGCCCGCGCTCGCCGCCACGCAGGCCGCCGAGACCGTCGCGGGCGCGGTCGCCCAGCCCGGGAAGATCGTCCACGAGGTGCGCCAGGGCGAACTGGCGCACTTCGGGCAGGTGCCGTTCGGGCGCTACTACGGCTCGGTCGACGCGACCCCGCTCTTCCTGGTGCTGCTCGGCGCGTACACGGAACAGACCGGGGACCGCGCGCTCGCCCGCCGCCTGGAGCCCGCCGCGCGCGCCGCCGTCGGCTGGATGCTCGACCACGGCGGGCTGACCTCGCGCGGTTACCTCGTCTACCGCGCGGACGAGGGCGGCCTCGCCAACCAGAACTGGAAGGACTCGCCCGGCGCGATCTGCTCCGCCGACGGCACAAGCGCGAGCGGGCCGGTCATGGCGGCGGGCGCGCAGGGTTACGCGTACGACGCCCTGTGCCGTACCGCCTGGCTCGCCCGGACCGTCTGGGGCGACGCGGTCTACGCGGAGCTGCTCGCGCAGGCGGCGGGCGATCTCCGGGACCGTTTCCAGCGGGACTTCTGGATGCCGGGGCAGGGCTTTCCCGCGCTCGCCCTGGACGGCGAGGGGCGCCAGGTCGACGCGCTCGCCTCGGACGCGGGCCATCTGCTCTGGTCCGGGCTGCTCGACAAGGAGTACGGCGAGGCGGTGGGCCGCCGCCTGCTGGAGCCCGACTTCTTCTCGGGGTGGGGCGTGCGGACGGTCGCGGCCGGGCAGCCCGCGTTCCATCCGCTCTCGTACCACCGGGGCTCGGTGTGGCCGCACGACAACGCGCTGATCGCGCTGGGCCTCGCGCGCTACGGCCTGCACGACGAGGCCCGCACGGTCGCCCGCGCCCTCGTCTCCGCCGCCACCACCGCGGACGGCCGCCTCCCGGAGGTCCTCGCGGGCTACGACAAGGGGGCGTATCCGGTGCCGGTGCCGTATCCGCACGCGTGCGTCCTGGAATCGCGGTCGGCGGCGGCGCCCTTGGCCCTGCTGACGGCGGTGGGCGGGGCGTGAGCGATTACCGGCCGAGATTGACGTAGTCAATACCGTAAGTCAGTTCGGGAATTCATCCCCCTCACCCGCACGAGCCGCGGTGCCTTTACGACACTTCACGTCGAGGGCGCCGCGGCTCTTCTTCATTTTCCTAATCCGCTCGAATCTGATTGCTAATCACATCAGCACTAGAAATGACGAGTTGGGCCTGCGAGCGTGTTGCCTTCGTTCGGTTCGCGGTTCGTTAAAGCACAGCAGGGGAGACGCGGTATGGCTCAACTCACCGCCGAGAGTCCATTTCCGGCACCGGTGTCGCGGGAGCGGCAAGAGGCCTGGATCGAGGCCGTCCTGGCCACGGACGGGGTCAACCTCCCGCGTGGGGCGCTGGAGAACGTGGCTCCCTTCATCGTCGACCCCGAGGACACCTTGGGAGAGGCGGACGCCAATGGCGTACGCAGACTGAAGGGGAGCGCGGTCCGGCGTCTGCACACGGATGCCGGGGACATGGTCGTCGCCCTCGTCCGCATGCATGGCGTCGGCGGCGTGCAGTGGGGGCACAACGAACGGATCAGTTCGATCTGGCGCTCCATGGCCGACCCGACGGTGGGCCAGGGCACGGAGCGGACGCTCGCCCCGGTGCGGCCGTGGAAGGGAGTCGTCGGCGACGGCAGCGAGACCTACCTTGCCGCCCTGGAGAGCGTGGTGCCCAACCGGCACGCCCTGATGATGAACGCCGAGGACGCGGCGAACGCCCTGACGCGCGTGGACAAGGTCCGACCCTATGACCTGGAGGAGGACCTGGTCCTCAACGGGCAGCAGGAGCCCGGGCTGTACGTGCCCCAGCAGGTGCGACTCGAGGAGGAACCGGAGAAAGACTCCGACGGTAATCCCCGTCACCCCTCCGCCTATTGGGGATGGATGGCCGTCCGGGGAAACAATCGAACACAAAAGCGTCAGTCGATTTTCCGATTGAGTTCCGGTGAGGTGCTTGCCGGTGTCCCCGCGGAGAAGCTGGGCAGGGACGGCGACGACGTCATCCACGACCCCCATGTCTGGCTCACGGAATTCTCCGCTCTGCTCAACAAGGAGTACGCGGAGGCGGCGGACGACCTCGACCCCACCAACGGGTCGCGGGCCCGCCGGGCGGCCGCCATCGCCACCGTGGACGCCCATCTGGTGATCGGCACCCCGACCCCGCAGCGCCTCTACCGCATCGTGCAGATGAACAATCGGCGCGACCATGTGCACCCGCCGCTGGAGTTCGACCCGATCAACCGTTCGCGCGCGCTCGGCCGCAGCGTCCTTGGCATGTACGTGGCCCGGGGTGTGATGGACGAGAAGACGGCGGAAGTGCTCTCGGGGCTCGCGCCGATCCGCGAACTGGCCGACGCCACACCGGAGATGGCCGTCTCCGAGCTGCGCGACCTGCGCTCCATGAAGCTGCTCCTCGAACTGTTCCCCGTGGACGCGCACAGGCGGCACCTGCTGCGGCGCGCCCTCAGCGAGAACCAGCCGTCCCTGCTCAGCAAGGGGGAGATCGACCAGCGGGCCAGGACCTGGTCGGCGCTCACCTCCGAGAGCTACCCGCAGCCCTGGAACCCGCGCGTCGGCCAGGTCTTCGGCACCAAGGCCCGCGAGGGCATCGTCCTCTCCGGCCGCCGCCTGCCCGACCTGCTGGCGGCCGCCGAGACCGACGACGCCGCCTTCGAGGAACTGGTGTCCTATCGCGCGGCCCACTGGCTCGCGTCCTTCGGCATCATCGAGGCCGACCGGGGCTCGCTCGACGGCCAGGAGATGATCGGCGACACGGGAGAGCGCATGCGCCGCTCCCGGCGCGGCGTGACGAACTCGCTCCAGGCCCTGCGGTACGAGAAGAGCCGGATGATGGCGGTGGGGCTGCTCAGGGAGCTTGTCGCCGCGATGGACGACGGCGACCGTACGCCGTGGCAGGTCAGCGTCTCGGGGAAGGCGATGCCCGGCCGGGTGATGACCGCCTTCTGGTTCGACATGGAGTTCCCGAAGGAGAACGGGAAGCGGCGCCGCAAGCCCGCGTCGACAGCGGGCCCGGCCCCCACGAGCCCAGGCCCCGCT
>NZ_WMBF01000426.1:0-5502 GCF_019400875.1 Streptomyces anatolicus
GAGCCAAGGCGCAGACCCCGCCCAAGGCACCCCGCCAGAACTTGTGTGACGCCACCTCAGGACCCCCTCACCTTCGAGAAGTGGGCAGATACCCATGACAGCTCCCCCTCCCCTCGCCTACGGCCTACAGCTCCCCATCCAGTCCCAGAGCCCCCTCTACGCCGAGCCCTGGGAAGCCGCCGCCGGCCCTCGCGACCTGAGAAAGATCGCCCGCGTCGCGGACGAAACCGGGTTCGCCTATATCGCCTGCTGCGACCACGTCGCCATCCCCCGCCGCCTCGCCGAAGGCATGGGCACCACCTGGTACGACCCCGTCGCCACCCTCGCCCACCTCGCCGCCGTCACCGAGCGCGTCCGGCTGATGAGTCACGTCGCCATCGTCGGCCTGCGCCACCCCCTCGTCACCGCCAAGCAGTACGCGACCCTGGACCACCTCAGCGGCGGCCGGCTGATCCTCGGGGTGGGGGCGGGGCACGTGCCGGAGGAGTTCGCGGTGCTCGGTGTCGACTTCGCGCGTCGCGGGGCCCTGCTCGACGAGGCCATCGATGCCCTGAACGCCGCCCTCGGGCCGGGGGAGTACCCCGAACACCAGGGTGAACATTACGACTTCAGGGAGTTGGGGCAGCGGCCCCGGCCCGCACAGGGCCACGTACCCATATGGATCGGCGGGTCCTCGCCCGCCGCCATCCGCCGCGCCGCCACCCGCGCCGACGGCTGGCTGCCGCAGGGGGACCCGCGCGAGAAGCTGCCCGCGCAGATCGCGAAGCTCAGGCGGCTGCGGGAGGAGGCGGGGATCGAGGCGCCGATCACCGTCGGCGCCATCACCGAGGCCCTGTACGTGGGCGAGCCGGGGCGCCCCGTCGGCCGCCGCACGCTGCACGGCAAGCCGGACGCCCTGGCCGAGTCGCTGCGCGCCTACGCGGCGATGGGTGTGGATCAGATACAGGTCCGGTTTCGTAGTCGCAGTCGTACCGAACTCACCGATCAAATGCGGGCGTTCAGCGCCGACGTGGCACCCCACCTCACCTGACGACCTAGGAGCAACCCATGGGCATGGGCACCAGCACCAGCACCGACATCGGCACCGGCACCGGCACCGGCAAACTGAACGGCCGCGTCATCATCGTGACCGGCGCCGCGCGCGGCCAGGGCGAGCAGGAGGCGAGGCTGTTCGCCGCCGAGGGCGCCAAGGTCATCGTCGCGGACGTGCTCGACGCGCAGGGCGAGGCCCTTGCCAAGGAGATCGGAGAGGAGGAGGGGGCGGGCGCCGCGACCTACGTTCACCTGGACGTCGGCCGCGAGGCGGACTGGCAGGCCGCCGTGGCCACCGCCAAGGACGCCCACGGAAAGATCGACGGGCTCGTCAACAACGCCGGGATCCTCCGCTTCAACGAACTCGTCCACACGCCCCTCGAAGAGTTCCAGCAGGTCATTCAAGTCAATCAGGTCGGCTGTTTTCTCGGCATCCGTACCGTCGCTCCCGAGATAGCGGCCGCGGGCGGCGGCACCATCGTCAACACCGCCTCCTACACGGCCCTCACCGGCATGGCGTACGTCGGCGCGTACGCCGCCACCAAACACGCCATCCTCGGCCTGACCCGCGTCGCCGCCCTGGAGCTGGCCGCGAAGAACATCCGCGTCAACGCCGTCTGCCCGGGCGCGGTCGACACCCCCATGACCGACCCCGCCCAGCTCGACCCGGCCGCCGACCCCGAGGCGGCGAAGGAGGCGGTCGCCGGGCTGTACAAGAAGCTTGTGCCGATGGGGCGGATCGGCACCGCCCGGGAGATCGCGGCCCTCGCCCTCTTCCTCACCGGCGACGACTCCACGTACATCACGGGCCAGCCCTTCGTCATCGACGGCGGCTGGCTCGCGGGGGTCAGCGTCATTTGAGCGACGCCGCCCGGCAGCGAGCTGACGTGGCGTCAGGTATTGACGGTCCGCGAGGGCGGTGGAACAGTCGACGCATCCTGATCTGACGGGCCGTCAGGAAGCCGGTCGGACGACCCTTACGAGGACGGTGAACCTCCTTGGAATTCGGGCTCTTTGTACAGGGATACGTGCCCGCCGCGCGGGCCCAGGTCGACCCCGATGCGGAGCACAAGGCGCTCATCGAGGAGACCGAGTACGTCATCGAGGCGGACAAGTCCGGCTTCAAGTACGCCTGGGCCTCCGAACACCACTTCCTGGAGGAGTACTCCCACCTCTCCGCCAACGACGTCTACCTCGGCTACCTCGCGCACGCCACCGAGCGCATCCATCTGGGATCGGGCATCTTCAACCCGCTCGCGCCCGTCAACCACCCCGTCAAGGTCGCCGAGAAGGTCGCCATGCTCGACCATCTCTCCGAAGGGCGCTTCGAGTTCGGGACGGGGCGCGGCGCCGGTTCGCACGAGATCCTTGGCTTCATGCCGGGCATCACCGACATGAACCACACCAAGGAGATCTGGGAAGAGACCATCGCCGAGTTCCCCAAGATGTGGCTCCAGGACGAGTACGCCGGCTTCCAGGGCAAGCACTGGTCGCTTCCGCCGCGCAAGATCCTGCCCAAGCCGTACGGCAAGTCCCACCCCGCCATGTGGTACGCCGCCGGGTCCCCGTCCTCGTACGCGATGGCCGGGAAGAAGGGGCTCGGGGTGCTCGGCTTCAGCGTGCAGAAGGTCTCCGACATGGAGTGGGTCGTCGAGTCCTACAAGTCGGCCGTGAAGGAGGCCGAGGCGATCGGTGACTTCGTCAACGACAACGTCATGGTGACCTCCACGGCGATCTGCGCGGAGACTCATGCCAAGGCCGTCGAGATCGCCGTCGGCGGCGGGCTCAACTACCTCCAGTCGCTGCTCTTCCGCTACCACGACACCTTCCCCCGGCCCGAGGGCATCCCCCAGTGGCCCGAACTCCTCCCCGCCTACAGCGAGGAGATCATCGAACTGCTCATCGCCGAGGAGCTGATGATCTGCGGCGATCCGGACGAGGTCTTCCGGCAGTGCAAGCGGTGGGAGCAGGCCGGGGCGGATCAGCTCAGCTTCGGGCTGCCGATCGGGATCTCGCCCGAGGACACGAAGAGCACGATCCGGTTGATCGGTGAGCATGTGATTCCGAAGATTGATACGGACCCGGTGCATCGGACTTCTCGGTTCCGGCAAGCGGCAGGTTCCTGAGGGGTCCCTTCAGCTGCCCCGGCTTCCTCTCCCGGACGGAGGCCGGGGTGCCGCCCATCGCCCTTCGGGCTCGTCCTCAAACGCCGGACGGGCTGATGCTTGCCGGCCCCGGGCTCGTCCTCGAACGCCGGCCCGACTCGCTCGACGCGCCAGTTGCGCACAGACAATTCCGTTCTCCGAAAGGGGACGTCCCGTCATGCTCGACCACCTCATCCAGGGCGCGACCGTCGTCGACGGGACCGGCGCCCCCGCCTTCGTCGCCGACGTCGGCATACGAGGCGGCCGCATCGCCGTCATCGCCGGGCCCGGTGCCGTCACCGAGCAGGCCGCCACGCGCGAGGACGCCCGGGGGCGGGTCCTCGCGCCGGGGTTCGTCGATCCGCATACGCACTACGACGCCCAGCTCTTCTGGGATCCGTACGCGACGCCCTCCCTCAACCACGGCGTGACCACCGTCGCGGGCGGCAACTGCGGGTTCACGCTCGCGCCGCTGCACCCCGGGCGGCCCGAGGACGCCGACTACACGCGGCGGATGATGGCGAAGGTCGAGGGCATGTCGCTGGTGGCGCTGGAGGAGGGCGCGCCCTGGACGTGGAGTTCGTTCGGGGAGTATCTGGACGCCCTGGAGGGGCGCGTCGCCGTGAACGCCGGGTTCATGGTGGGGCACTGCGCCCTGCGGCGGTACGTGATGGGCGCGGACGCCGTCGGCGGGCAGCCGACGCCCGCCCAGCTCGACGAGATGGTCCGGCTCCTGCACGACGCGATGGACGCGGGCGCGTGGGGGCTCTCCACCACGCAGTCCTCCACCCACTCCGACGGCGACGGGCAGCCCGTGGCGTCCCGGCACGCGAGGCCCGAGGAGCTGCTCGCGCTCTGCCGTGCCGTCGCCGAGCACGAGGGGACGCAGCTGGAGGCGATCGTCGCGGGGTGTCTCGACCAGTTCGGCGACGACGAGATCGACCTGCTGGTGGAGATGAGCGCCGCCGCCGGGCGGCCCCTCAACTGGAACGTCCTCACCATCGACGCCGCCGTCCCCGAACGCGTGCCCCGCCAGCTCGTGCCCAGCGAGCGCGCCCGGAAGGCGGGCGGCCGCATCGTCGCCCTCACCATGCCGATCCTCACCCCCATGAACATGTCGCTCGGCACCTTCTGCGCCCTCAACCTCATCCCCGGCTGGGGCGACATCCTCGGCCTGCCCGTGCCCGAGCGGATCGCGAGACTGCGCGACCCCGACGTGCGCGCGGAGATGCTGCGGCACGCGGAGAGCAAGGAGGCGGGCGTCTTCCGGCGGCTGGCCCGCTTCGACCGGTACGTCATCGGCGACACGTACTCCGAGTCGAACGCCGGGCTCACCGGACGGGTCGTGGCCGACATCGCCGCCGAACGCGGCCAGGAGCCCTTCGAGTGCATCGTAGAGATCTGCGCCCATGACGACCTGCGTACGGTGTTGTGGCCGATGCCCGCCGACAACGACCCCGACTCCTGGGCCCTGCGCGCCGCGACCTGGCAGCACGAGGACGTCCTGCTCGGCGGCTCGGACGCGGGCGCGCACCTGGACCGCATGTGCGGGGCGCCTTACACGACCCGGTTCCTCGGGGACTGTCTGCGCGGGCGCAAGCTCGTCGGTCTTGAGCAGGCCGTGAAGATGCTCACCGACGACCCGGCGCGGCTCCTCGGGCTGCGCGAGCGCGGCCGGATCGTCGAGGGCCACCACGCCGACCTCGTCCTCTTCGACCCGGAGCGGATCGACGCGGGCAAGGCCACCCTCGTCCACGACCTGCCCGGGGACAGTCCGCGCCTGGACTCCAAGGCGATCGGCGTCGAGGCGGTCTGGGTGAACGGCGTCGAGGCCATCCGCGGGGACGAGGTCACGGGCGCGGTGCCGGGGAAGATCCTGCGCTCCGGGCGTGACACCAGGACGGTGAGCACCAAGTGACTCGGGCGCGGCGGCTGTTCATCGGCGGCGAGTGGGTCGAGCCCGACTGCGGGCACTACGAGGTGATCGACCCGGCGACCGAGGACGTCGTCGGCCTCGCGCCCGAGGCGAGCCGCGCGCAGGTCCACGCGGCGGCCTCGGCGGCCCGCGACGCCTTCGCGAGCTGGTCCCGCACGAGCCCCGAGGAGCGGGCCGCGGTCCTCTCCCGCGCGGCCTCGGTCATCCGGCGCGACTTCGCCTCGTACGCCGAACTGGCCCGGGCCGAGTCCGGCGCGACGGCCGCCACCGCGCGCGGCATGCAGGTCGCGGTCGCCGTGTCCCGCTTCCAGCGGTACGCGAAGGGGGCGCTGGAACCGGTGGAGACGGCCCTGCCGCCGCCGGCGGACGAGCCCGGGCCCCCGCAGGAGC
>NZ_WMBF01000427.1:0-5496 GCF_019400875.1 Streptomyces anatolicus
CCCCACGAACGTGGCCTCCCCCGCGAAGAAGGAGCCCTCCCCCGCCGGAGCCGGATGCTGCGGCAGCAGCGCCGTGCCCAGGACCGCGAGAACCGCGCCGGACGCGACGTCCACGACAGGCCCGCCCGCGGCCCCGCCCCCGAGCCGCAGCGCGTCAGCGCCCTCCGTGCCGATCGCCAACTCCAGCGCGGTGCCCACCAGATGGAAGCGGTCCGTCGCGGTGTAAGTCACCGGGGAGGAGCCGAGGACCCGCGCCTCGCGCCAGCCGAGCGCGGCGATCCGCACATACGCGCCGGTCGCCACGGAGTCCCGCACGGCCAGCGGAAGGGGCCGAAGCCCGAGCCCCTCGGTGCGCACGAGCGCGAGATCGGCGTCGGGCAGCGCCACCACGCCGTCGGCGGGCACGACGCAGGTCCGCTCGCCCGAGGCGTGCAGCACGATCCGGGCCAGGCCGTCGACGGCCTCGTGGCTGGTGATGACCGTGCCGTGCTCGTCGGCGGCGAACCCCGTGCCCCGAGGCCGCCCCGCGAGATCGCAGACCCGCACCAGGGCCCGGTCGAGCGCCGCGTGACCGCCCCGCTCACCCGCGCCCGCGGCGTCCCCGGCACCCTTGGCCCGCGGACCCCGTCCCGCCATGCTCGAACCTCCCGGCCGTTCCCCGTTCTCCGACCGTAGGTCGGCGGTGATCAGCCGGACAGGACGAGGCCCGAACGCGCCCCCGTCTGCTCCCTCGCTTCACTCCGAGCGCCTGCCCGAAGGGGTGAATCGGCGCGGCGCGATGGAAACACCTTGGGTGGGGGGACCGTGGAGCGGCGTGCCGAACTCCGCCGCTCCACGACAAAAAGCCCCGGGCCGGGCCCCTCTCAGGCGAAGACAGCCAGGCTCTTGGCCTTGCCCCGCGACTCCTCCGCGAGGACCAGGAAGCGGCCCTGAGCGTCGAAGACGGCGACGGCGCCCACACCCGCGTACTCCTCGGGCATGTCGATCCGCACGCCGTTCAGCAGCAGCCTGCCGCGCTTGTCGTCCACGTCCCAGCGCGGGAAGGCCCGCTCGGCGGCCTCGGCCACCGGCATCACGGTCAGCTCTTCCTGGAGCTGGTCGAGCGTCTTGGCCGCGTCCAGTTTGTACGGGCCGACGCGCGTGCGGCGCAGCGCGGTCAGATGCCCGCCCACGCCGAGGTCCGCGCCGAGGTCGCGGGCGAGCGCCCGGATGTACGTCCCCGAGGAGCAGACGACCGAGACGACCAGGTCGAGGACGGGGGTGCCGTCCTCGGCGACGGCGTCACGGACGTCGTACACGGTGAAGGCGGAGACCGTCACCGGCCGGGCCGGGATCTCGAACTCCTCGCCCTTGCGGGCGCGCGCGTACGACCGCTTGCCGTCGATCTTGATGGCGCTGACCTTGGAGGGCACCTGCATGATGTCGCCGGAGAGCTTGGCGACGCCCTCGTCGATCGCCTCGCGGGTGATCTTCGAGGCGTCGGCGGACGAGGTGATCTCGCCCTCGGCGTCGTCGGTGAGCGTGTTCTGCCCGAGGCGGATGGTGCCCAGGTACTCCTTCTCGGTCAGCGCCAGATGACCGAGGAGCTTGGTGGCGCGCTCGACGCCGAGGACGAGCACGCCCGTCGCCATGGGGTCGAGGGTGCCCGCGTGCCCGACGCGGCGGGTCCTGGCGATCCCCCGCATCTTGGCGACGACGTCGTGCGAAGTGAAGCCGGACGGCTTGTCGACGATGACAAGTCCGTCCGGCGTTGTGGTGCTGCTCATGCGCGGGCGTCGCCGTCCGTCTCGTCTGCGTCGTCCGCTTCCTCATCGGACTCGGGCTTCTTGTACGGGTCGGCGCCGCCCGCGAACTCGGCGCCCGCGGAGACCTCCCGCACCTTCTCGTCCGACATCCGTGCCTTGTCGAGCAGGTCCTCGATGGCCCGCGCGTTGTCCGGCAGGGCGTCCGCGACGAAGGACAGGGACGGCGTGAACTTCACTCCCGCGGCCTGGCCGACCGCCGAGCGCAGCACGCCCTTGGCGCTCTCCAGGCCCGCCGCGGCGGCCGCGCGGTCCTCGTCGTCGCCGTAGACCGTGTAGAAGACGGTCGCCTCCCGCAGGTCACCGGTCACCCGGGTGTCCGTGATGGTCACGTGCGTCCCGAGCCGCGGGTCCTTGATCCCGCGCTGCAGCTTCTGGGCAACCACCTCTCGGATGAGGTCCGCCAGCCTTTTCGCCCGCGCGTTGTCGGCCACTGCTCCGTCTCCCTTTTCCCCGGGCATTCCCTGGGCTTGTCTTGCTGTTGTTCAGTCGTCGTCGCCGTGCAGCCGCCGTCTGACCGACAGCAGCTCCACTTCGGGCCGGGCGGCGACCAGGCGCTCGCACCGGTCCAGTACGTCCGTGAGATGGCCCCAGTCGCCCGACACCGCGGCGAGCCCGATCTCGGCCCGTCGGTGCAGGTTCTGTACCCCCACCTCCGCCGCGCTCACCGCGTACTTCCGCTGGAGCTCGGCGACGATGGGGCGGACCACCGAGCGTTTCTCCTTCAGCGAATGTACGTCGCCGAGGAGCAGATCGAAGGACAGAGTCCCCACATACATGTGTGTCCGGATGTCCCGCCGGTACGGGTTCGGTGCCCCGCCAGCCACTTGGCAGGGACACAAGAACCGTACACGGAACGGCCGGGGCCGATCGACGGGATTTTCCCCGTCGACCGGCCCCGACACTGACCGTGCGGATCGGACCGCCGTGCGGCGGTCACTGCCGTGCGGCAGTCGATCAGCCGCGCGGCTTCTCGCGCATCTCGTACGTCGCGATGACGTCGTCGACCTTGATGTCGTTGAAGTTGCCGAGGTTGATACCGCCCTCGAAGCCTTCGCGGATCTCGGTGACGTCGTCCTTGAAGCGGCGCAGACCCTCGATGTTGAGGCTCTCCGCGATGACCTTGCCATCGCGCAGCAGGCGCGCCTTGGTGTTGCGCTTGACCTCGCCCGAGCGGATGAGGACACCGGCGATGTTGCCGAGCTTGGACGAGCGGAAGACCTCGCGGATCTCCGCGGTGCCGAGCTCGACCTCCTCGTACTCCGGCTTGAGCATGCCCTTGAGGGCCGCCTCGATCTCCTCGATGGCCTGGTAGATCACCGAGTAGTAGCGGACGTCGACGCCCTCGCGCTCCGCCATCTGCGCGGCACGGCCGGCCGCGCGGACGTTGAAGCCGATGACGATGGCGTCGGAGCCCATCGCAAGGTCGATGTCGGACTCGGTGACCGCACCCACACCGCGGTGCAGGACGCGGATGTCGACCTCTTCGCCGACGTCCAGCTGGAGCAGCGAGGACTCGAGAGCCTCCACCGAACCGGACGCGTCACCCTTGATGATGATGTTGAGGTCCTGGACCAGGCCGGCCTTGAGCACCTGGTCGAGGTCCTCGAGGGAGACCCGGCGGGTGCGCTTGGCGAACGCGGCGTTGCGCTCACGGGCGGCACGCTTCTCGGCGATCTGACGGGCCGTACGGTCCTCGTCGACGACCAGGAAGTTGTCGCCGGCGCCCGGGACGTTGGTGAGACCGAGCACGAGGACGGGGGTCGACGGGGTCGCCTCCTCCACGTTCTCGCCCTTGTCGTCGAGCATGGCGCGGACTCGGCCGTAGGCGTCACCGGCGACCATCGTGTCGCCGACGCGGAGGGTACCGCGCTGGACGAGGACGGTCGCGACGGCGCCGCGGCCCTTGTCGAGGTGGGCCTCGATGGCGATGCCCTGCGCGTCCTGCTCCGGGTTGGCCCGCAGGTCGAGCGAGGCGTCCGCGGTCAGGACCACGGCCTCGAGCAGCTGCTCGATGTTGAGGCCCTGGCGCGCGGAGATGTCGACGAACATCGTGTCGCCGCCGTACTCCTCGGCCACCAGACCGAACTCGGTGAGCTGACCGCGCACCTTGGTCGGGTCGGCACCCTCGACGTCGATCTTGTTGACCGCGACCACGATCGGCACGTCGGCCGCCTTGGCGTGGTTCAGCGCCTCGATCGTCTGCGGCATCACACCGTCGTTCGCCGCGACCACGAGGATCGCGATGTCGGTGGACTTCGCACCACGGGCACGCATGGCGGTGAACGCCTCGTGACCGGGGGTGTCGATGAAGGTGATGGCGCGCTCTTCGCCGTTCACCTCGGTCGCGACCTGGTAGGCACCGATGTGCTGGGTGATGCCACCGGCCTCGCCCGCGACGACGTTCGTCTTGCGGATCGCGTCGAGCAGTCGGGTCTTACCGTGGTCGACGTGACCCATGACGGTCACGACCGGCGGACGCGAGACGAGCATGTCCTCGCCGCCCTCGTCCTCGCCGAACTCGATGGAGAACGACTCGAGCAGCTCGCGGTCCTCCTCCTCCGGGCTGACGATCTCCAGGACGAAGTTCATCTCGTCCGCGAGGAGCTTCAGCGTCTCGTCGGAGACGGACTGCGTGGCGGTGACCATCTCGCCGAGGTTCATCATCACGCCGACGAGCGACGCCGGGTTGGCGTTGATCTTCTCGGCGAAGTCGGTGAGCGAGGCACCGCGCGACAGGCGGACGGTCTGTCCGTTGCCGCGAGGCAGCATCACGCCGCCCACGGACGGGGCCTGCATGGCCTCGTACTCCTGGCGCCTCTGCCTCTTCGACTTGCGGCCACGACGGGCGGGCCCGCCGGGACGGCCGAACGCGCCCTGCGTGCCACCACGGGCACCGGGACCACCGGGACGGCCACCGAAGCCGGGACGGCCGCCGAAGCCGCCGCCGCCACCGGGACGACCGGCACCGCCGCCACCGGGACCACCGGGACGACCGGCGAAACCGCCGCCACCGCCACCGGGACCGGCCGGACGGCCTGCGAAGCCGCCGCCACCGGGACGGCCGCCACCGGCGCCGCCCGGACGACCGCCGCCACCGGGACCACGGCCACCGCCGGGGCCACCACCGGGACGCGGGCCGGCAGCGGGACGCTGCGGCATCATGCCCGGGTTGGGACGGTTACCGGCGGGACCGCCGCCGGGACGGGGAGCCTGCGGACGGGGCATGCCGCCCGGGGTCGGACGGGCGCCGCCCTGACCCTGCGGACGGGGAGCGCCACCGGGGCCGCCCTGGCCCTGCGGGCGCGGGGCGCCGCCGGGGCCACCCTGGCCGCCGGGACGCGGGGCGCCGCCCGGACGGGGCGCCTGCGGGCGCGCCATGCCGGTGGAGCCACCAGAGGTGAAGGGGTTGTTGCCCGGACGCGGACCCGCGGGACGGGCACCGCCGGGACGCGGGGCGCCCTGGCCGCCGGGGCGCGGGGCGCGCTCGGGACGGTCGCCACGACCGCCCTGGCCCTGACCCTGGCCACCCTGCGCGGGGGCCGGACGGCCACCGGGCTTGGGGGCGCCGGGACGGGCGGCGGCCGGACGCGGGGCCTGCTGCGCCGCGGGGGCGGCCGGAGCGGCCGGAGCCGCCGGCGGAGCGGTGAACTCCGGGGCGGACGGCGCCGGGGAAGCCGGGGCCGGCTTGGGG
>NZ_WMBF01000428.1:0-5496 GCF_019400875.1 Streptomyces anatolicus
CGCCCGCCTCGCCCGCAGCGCGCGCCTCGCGCGCCTCGCGCGCCTTCCGTGCCTTCCCCCGCCCCACCTGCGTCCGCACCGCGCCCATGCTCGCCGCGATGACCAGGGAGATCGCCAGCGCCTCGGCCACGGTCAGGGCCTGGCTGAGGACGAGGAACCCGGCGACGGAGGCGAGGGCCGGTTCCAGGCTCATCAGGATCGCGAAGGTGTGCGAGGGAAGGCGGCGCAGCGCGAGCATTTCGAGGGTGTACGGCAGCACGGACGACATGACCGCGACGACCGCGCCCAGCGCCAGCGTGCCCGGCTCGACCAGCTTCGCGCCCGACTCGACGATCCCGAGCGGCAGGAAGAGCACCGCCGCGACCACCATCGCGAGGGCGAGGCCGTCGGCCTGCGGGAAGCGCCGGCCGGTGCGCGCGCTGAAGACGATGTACGTCGCCCACATCGCGCCCGCGCCCAGCGCGTAGGCGACGCCGACCGGGTCGAGGCCGCTGAAGCCGCCCCCGCCGCCCAGCAGGAAGACACCGCAGAGCGCGAGCCCGGCCCAGATCAGATTGACCGCGCGGCGCGAGGCGATGACGGAGAGCGCGAGCGGCCCGAGGACTTCCAGGGTGACGGCGGGGCCCATGGGGATGCGGGCGACGGACTGGTAGAAGAGGCCGTTCATCCCGGCCATGGCCACACCGAAGGCGACGACCGTGCCCCAGTCGGCGCGGGAGTGGCCGCGCAGCTTCGGCCGGCAGACGGCGAGCAGGACGAGCGCGGCGAAGGCGAGCCGCAGCGTCACGATGCCGAGCGCCCCGGACCTCGGCATCACGCTCACCGCGACCGCGCCGCCGAACTGCACGGATATCCCGCCCGCGAGCACCAGCCCCACGGGCCCGAGCCGGGCACGGAGGCTGCTCGCGGCACCACTGGGGGCGGCTCCACTCGGGGCGGCCTCGGCACCCGAAGCGCCCTGAGCACCCTGAGCCCCCTGCACGCCCTCGGCGGTCGCCGCCGCACCGGCGACTTCCGGCTGCTGGGCCACCACGGGGGCCGCGGCCGGTGCCGCCTGATCGCTGCGCGAGACGTTCACGCCTGAGCCTTCCTGCCGTTGCCACCACTCCCCGCAGTCCAGTGTTCTGGACTACGCCGTCCAAGGTAATGGACCAGGACAGGATTGTGGAGCGCTTTTGCTCCTGTACGCAACCCAGGCCTGCCTAAACCGTCTCCAGCGCCTCCGCCAGGACCTCCGCCAGATGCCGCCCCCGCACCCCCGCCAGCTGCCCCAGCTGCGTCCGGCAGGAGTAGCCGTCCGCGAGGACCACTGTCTCGGCCGGTGCCCGCCGCACCGACGGGAGCAGCTGTTCCTCGGCGCAGGCCGCCGACACCGCGTAGTGCCCCCGCTCGAAACCGAAGTTCCCGGCGAGTCCGCAGCAGCCGCCGCTCAGCTCGCCCGCAAGGCCTGCCTTCGTGCGCAGCCGCCGTTCCGCCGTGTCGCCAAGGACCGCGTGCTGGTGGCAGTGCGTCTGGCCGGCGACCGGGCGGCCGATGTGCGGGGGCCGCCAGTCGGGGGCCAGCTCTTCGAGGGCCTGCGCGAAAGTGCGGACGGACGCGGCGAGGCGGTGGGCGCGCGGGTCGTCGCCGACCAGTTCGACCAGGTCGGTCTTGAGGGCGGCCGCGCAGCTCGGCTCCAGGACGACGACGGGCGTGCCCGCCGCCAGGAGCGGGGCGACCCGGTCCAGCGTGGCGCGCAGCACCGCGCGGGCGCGGTCGAGCTGGCCCGTGGAGACGTACGTGAGTCCGCAGCACACCCCCTTCGGCGGCAGTTCGACCGTCAGCCCGGCCGCCTCGAACACCCGTACCGCCGCCCGGCCCACGGCGGGCGAGAGGTGGTCGGTGAAGGTGTCGGGCCACAGCACCACCCGCCGAGCCCCCTGCCGCTTCGGCCGCCCGCGCCACCACTGCCGCAGAGTCCGTGGCGCCACCGCCGGAATCGACCGCTCCGGCGCGATCCCGCCGAGCCGCTTGCCGAGCGCCGCGAGCGGGCCGATCCGAGCGAGGGCGTTGACGACCGGAGCCGTGCGGGTGAGGGCCATCGCCCGCAGCCAGCGCGGCAGCCACCCCATCGCGTAGTGGGCGGCGGGCCTGCGGCGCCCTTCGTAGTGGTGGTGCAGGAACTCCGCCTTGTACGTGGCCATGTCGACGCCCACCGGACAGTCCGACCGGCACCCCTTGCAGGACAGGCAGAGGTCGAGCGCGTCCCGTACCTCCGTGGAGCGCCAGCCGTCCGTCACCACCTCGCCCGCCAGCATCTCGTGCAGCAGCCGCGCCCGGCCGCGCGTGGAGTGCTCCTCCTCGCCGGTCACCCGGAAGGAGGGGCACATGACGCCGGTGGGCGAGGACGCCGTCGCCGTACGGCACCTGGCGACCCCCACACACCGCCTGACCGCCGCCGAGAAGTCCCCGCCGTCGTGCGGGTAGCCGAAGGCGACGTCGACGGGCTCGCGTGGCAGGGGCGCGAACCGCAGACCGGCGTCGAGGGGCGCGGGCCGCACCAGCATGCCCGGGTTGAGCAGGCCCGCCGGGTCCCAGACGTCCTTCACGCGCGCGAAGAGGGCGACGAGGTCGGGCCCGTACATCTTCGGCAGCAGCTCCGCGCGGGCCTGTCCGTCGCCGTGCTCGCCGGAGAGCGAGCCGCCGTGCGCGACGACCACGTCCGCCAGCTCCTCGGAGAAGCGGCGGAAGCGCGCCACGCCCTCGGTGCTGAGCAGATCGAAGTCGATGCGTACGTGAATGCAGCCGTCCCCGAAGTGCCCGTACGGCGTGCCGCGCAGCCCGTGTGCGGCGAGCAGCGCCCTGAAGTCCCGCAGATACGCGCCGAGACGGGCGGGCGGCACCGCGCAGTCCTCCCAGCCGGGCCACGCCTCGCTGCCATCGGGCATCCGGGTGGCGGTGCCGCTGGCGTCCTCCCGCACCCGCCACAGCGCCCGCTGCCGCGCCGGGTCGTCGACGACCACGGCGTCGAGGACGTCGGCGGCGCGCACGATCGTCTCGGCACGCGCGCGTGCCTCGGCCGCACTCGCGCCGCCCGTCTCCACGAAGAGCCAGGCGCCGCCCCGGGGCAGGGCGTTCTCCTGCGAGGTGCCGCGCACGAGGTCGGCGGCCATGCCCTCGACGGTCAGCGGGCCGTGCGGCAGGAGGCCCGCCGCCGCCTCGGCCGCCGCGTTCTCGTCCGCGTACCCGAGAACGGCGAGGGCCCGCGCGCGGGGTGCCTCGACGAGACGTACGACCGCCTCGGTGACGATGCCGAGCGTGCCCTCCGAGCCGCAGAACGCGCGGGCCAGGTCGGCGCCGCGCTCCGGGAGCAGCGCATCCAGGGCGTAGCCGGAGATGCGGCGCGGCAGGTCGGGGAAGCCGGTGCGCAGGAGGGCCAGGTCGCCCTCGACCAGGGTGCGCAGGCCGTCGGGGGCGCTGTCCCAGCCCTGGGCGAGGCGGAGGGTGTCGCCCGGCGAGGTGAGGACCGACAGCTGGCGGATGTTGTCGGCCGTCGTCCCCCAGGCCACCGAGTGCGCGCCGCAGGAGTTGTTGCCGATCATGCCGCCGAGGGTGCAGCGGCTGTGCGTGGAGGGGTCGGGGCCGAAGGTCAGGCCGTGCGGGGCGGCGGCCGAGCGCAGGTCGTCCAGGACGAGGCCCGGCTGGACCACGGCCGTGCGCGCCTCGGGGTCGAGGGAGAGCAGGCCGTTCATGTGCCGGGTGAAGTCGAGGACCACGCCGGTGCCGGTCGCCTGCCCGGCGATCGACGTGCCCGCGCCGCGCGCCACGACCGGCACGGCACGCTCCCGGCAGACCTCGAGTGCCGCCCGCACGTCGTCGGCGTCGCGCGGGGCCACGACGGCGGCCGGTACGCGGCGGTAGTTGGAGGCGTCCATGGTGTGCAGGGCGCGCGCGGTGACGGAGAGGTCCACCGCGCCGCGCACGGCCGCGCGCAGGGCTCGCTCCAGGCCGTGGGGGTCCCCGAGGGCGCCGGGGCCGCCGGAGTCCTTGAAGCGGCCGGGGTCACCGAAGTCGCCGTCGAGGTCGCTCATGGGTCCAGAATGCCCCCGCTACGACCCCCCGGTGCCACCTCGCCTCACCCGATATGTCACGATCCGGAAGGGAACATTCCCAACACGCTCATCAACTCTCCTATAGTGACCAGAACTTGAGCAGAGTGTGTCGCTTCCGATCGAGGACCCCGATTGATGACCGCGCCAACCCCCATAGCGCGCCCCGGGACGGAGCGCCCTCCGCTGCGCCCGGCCGCGCTCGTCCTGCTGGCCTGTGCCCTCGTCACCGGGGCGCTCGCCGGGACAGCCGTCGCCGTCGCGCCCGCGTCCGCGCGCACCCCTCTGGCCTGGGGCGCGAGCGCCGCCGCCGTCGCGCTCAGCGCCGCGGTGACCGTCGCCTTCCACGCCTTGCGGGCGCTCGCCCTGGCACGCCGTCAGCTGGCCGCCGCCCAGCAGGAGACCGCCCGCCTCCAGCAGGAACAGGCACGGCGGGCCGCCGAGTTCGGGCAGGAGCACGCCCGCCTCACCGCCGCGCACGCGCGTGAACTGTCCGAGCTGACCGCCGAGCAGACCCGGGTGCGGGAGGAACTCATCTCCGAGCACGCCCGTGTCCGGGAGGAACTGACCGCCGAGAACGCCCGCGTCCAGGCGGAACTCACCGCCGAGATCACTCGCGTACGTACGGAACTCACCGCCGAGAACACCCGCGTGCGTACGGAACTCACCGCCGAGAACACCCGCGTGCGGACCGAGCTGACCGCGCGCGTGCGCACCGCCGAGTCCGAGCGGGCCGCCGCGCTCGCCGCGTGCGCCAACGCGGCCGGGCGTATGCAGGCGCTCGCCACCGGCATGCTCGCCGACCTTCGCGAGATGGAGGGCAGGCACGCCGACGAGGACGTCCTCACCGACCTCCTCCACCTGGACCACAGGACCGCGCAGGCCGGCCGCATCGCCGACTCCGTGGCGGTACTCACCGGCGCCCGCTCCGGGCGCCGCTGGGCCCGCCCCATCGTCATGGAGTCGATCCTGCGCGGCGCGATGGGCCGCATCGGCGGCTACCAGCGGGTGCGCGTCCACTCCGCGAGCGAGGTCGCGGTCGCGGGCCACGCCGCCGAGGGCGTCATGCACGCCCTGGCGGAACTCCTCGACAACGCCGCGAACTTCTCGCCGCCCACCTCCGAAGTGCACGTCTACATCGAGGAGGTCGCGTCCGGGGTCATCGTCTCCGTCGAGGACAGCGGCCTCGTGATGGGCCCGGTGCAGCAGCGCCGCGCAGAGCGTGCCGTGTCCGGCGAGACGACGGGCCTCGGCGGCCTGAGCGGCACCCGGCTCGGCCTCGCGGTGGTGGGCCGGCTCGCCCGCAAGCACGGTCTGACGGTGTCGTTCCGCCCCTCGGCGCGCGGCGGTACGGGCGTACTCCTGCTGATCCCGCAGGAACTGCTCTCCCGCCCCTCGGACCCGACCC
>NZ_WMBF01000429.1:0-5483 GCF_019400875.1 Streptomyces anatolicus
CACCGAGACCGCGCTGACCCTCCTGACCTCGCCCCTGGCCGGGATGGACGCCGCCGACCTGCGCCGACTCGGCCGCGCCCTGCGCGAGGAGGAGCGCGCGGCGGGCAATCACCTGCCGCCGCCCTCCGACGAACTGCTGGCCCGCGCCCTCGCCGAGCCGGAGCGACTCGTCGCGCACGACCCGGCGTACGCCCGAGGAGCCCAGCGGCTGGGCGCGCTGCTCCGCAAGGCCCGTGAGCGCCTCGCGGGCGGCGGCACGGCGGAGGAGGCGCTGTGGGACCTGTGGGACGGCACACCGTGGCCCGGCCGCCTGGAACGCACCGCGCGGCGCGGCGGCGCGGCGGGACGCAACGCCGACCGTGACCTCGACGCGGTATGCGCCCTGTTCGCCGCGGCGGCCCGCGCGGAGGAGCGCACGGGCGGCCGTGGCGCCCTCAACTTCCTGGAGGAGACCGAGGCGCAGGACATCGCCGCGGACACGCTCACGCGCCGCGCGGCACGCCCCGACGCCGTACGCCTGATGACGGCCCACCGCGCCAAGGGCCTGGAGTGGCGCCTCGTCGTGGTTGCGGGCGTCCAGGAAGGGCTCTGGCCGGACCTGCGCCGCCGCGGCTCCCTCCTGGAGGCCGACCGCATCGGCCGCGACGGCCTCGCCGAACCGCTCACCCCCGGAGCGCTCCTCTCCGAAGAGCGACGCCTCTTCTACGTGGCCGCCACGCGCGCGCGTGAACGGCTCGTCGTGACCGCGGTGAAGGCCCCCGCGGACGACGGCGACCAGCCCTCCCGCTTCCTCGGCGAACTCGGCGTCGAGCCCAAGGACGTGACGGGCCGCCCCCGCCGCCCCCTGTCCGTCGCCGCCCTCGTCGCCGAACTGCGCGCCACCACCGTCGACCCGCGCGTCTCCGAAACCCTGCGTGAGGCGGCCGCCGAGCGCCTGGCCCGCCTCGCCGCGCTCAGCGACGGCGACGGGCGCCCCCTGGTGCCCTCCGCACACCCGTACCGCTGGTGGGGGATGTACGAGCCGACGGCGAGCGAAGTCCCCCTCAGGGACCGCGACAAGCCGCTCGTGCTCTCCGGAAGCGCCCTCGACCAGCTCGCCAACACCTGCTCCCTGCAGTGGTTCCTGGGCCGCGAGGTGA
The DNA here is from genome assembly GCF_019400875.1 of Streptomyces anatolicus. NCBI lineage: Bacteria > Bacillati > Actinomycetota > Actinomycetes > Kitasatosporales > Streptomycetaceae > Streptomyces > Streptomyces anatolicus. The sequence goes on from NZ_WMBF01000429.1 coordinate 1,140, forward strand.
AGGCGGACGCGCCCGCGACCGCCGCCCAGGGCTTCGGCAACGTGGTGCACGTCCTGGCCGACGAGGTTGCCTCCGGACGCACCCCCGCCGACCTCGCCGTGCTCATGGAGCGCCTCGACTCGGTGTGGGACGCGCTCGCCTTCGACGCCCCGTGGAAGTCGGCACAGGAGAAGGAGCACGCGCGCGTGGCGCTCGAACGCTTCCTCCAGTGGCACGTCGACTCCAACGGAGCACGCGGCAGCCGCACCCCCGTCGCCAGCGAGCACGGCTTCGACGTGACCCTCGAAGCGGGCCCCTACGAAGTACGCGTACGCGGTTCGATGGACCGCGTCGAACAGGACGCGGAAGGCCGCGCCTACGTAGTGGACTTCAAGACCGGCAAACACGCCCCGAGCACCGCCGACGTCGCCCGCCACCCCCAGCTCGCCGTCTACCAGCTGGCGATCCGCGAAGGCGCCGCCGATGACGCCTTCGGAGGCGTACGACCCGAACCGGGCGGCGCCGAACTGGTCCAGCTGCGCCAGGGCGCCGCCAAGAAGAACGGCGGCGACACCCTCCCCAAGGTGCAGGCCCAGGAGCCCCTCTCCGGAGAGTGGATCGGCGACCTCCTCGCGACGGCCGCGGGCAAGGTCCTCGACGAACGCTTCACACCCACCACGGGCCAGCACTGCACGCACTGCGCCTTCCGCGCCTCGTGCAGCGCCCGCCCGGAGGGACGCCACGTCGTCGAGTAGCCCCGGGGGACAGCACGACCGCATGGCCGAATTAAAGTCACGGTAAGAACTTGCTGTGCGCCGACCCAGGCGCACCTTCCTGAGGAGTACACGTATATGGCAGCCAACCGGAAGCTCCTGGCAGTGGCCGTCGTCTGTGCCGCCGCCGTCATCGGCGTGACGGGCTGCAGCAGCGACGGCGGCGACAAGGACCCCTTCGAGGGCATGAGCGCCGACAAGATCGCCTCCAAGGCCTCCAAGGCATCCAAGGACGCCGGGTCCTACCGGATGAAGGGCCGGATGAAGCAGAAGGGCGAGGAGAGCGACATCGAGTTCGCGGTCGCCGAGTCCGGCGACTGCAAGGGCACGATGGGCTCGCCCAAGATGGGGAGGGCCGAATTCCTCTCCGTCGGCAAGTTCACGTACTCCAAGGGCGACGACAAGTTCTGGGAGTCCAAGGGCGGCAGCTCCACCGCCGAACTCCTCAAGGGCCGCTGGGTGAAGACGCCCGCCGAGGGAGACAAGGCGGTCTGCAACCCGGACGACATGTTCAGCAACAAGAACCTCAAGAAGCTGAAGCGGAAGGACGACGCCGAGGTCGACGGCAAGAAGGCGGCCGTTCTGACCCGCAAGAAGGGCGGCGAGACCACCACCTTCTACGTCGCGATGGAGGGGAAGCCGTACTTCCTCAAGGTCGTGAACAAGGGCACCGAGGCCGGCACCGTGTCCTTCAGCGACTACGGCAAGACCGTCGACGTCAAGGCCCCGCCCGCCAAGGACGTCGTGGACCCGGACAAGCTCTCCTCCGGTTCCTGACCCCACGCACCCCATGAGCGAGCGGTGGCTGCCCGCACCCGGGCCCGCCCCGATTGTCAGTGGCCACCGCTAGCCTCTCTCACGTGCCACCTCGTATCACCGACCCCGAGCAGCTCAAGCAGCTCCTCGGGATCCCCTTCACCCCGGAGCAGACGGCGTGCATCACCGCGCCGCCCGCCCCGCAGGTGATCGTGGCCGGAGCCGGTTCCGGCAAGACGACGGTGATGGCCGCGCGCGTGGTCTGGCTGGTCGGCACCGGCCAGGTCGCCCCCGAGCAGGTCCTCGGCCTGACGTTCACGAACAAGGCGGCGGGCGAGCTGGCGGAGCGCGTGCGCCAGGCCCTGATCAAGGCCGGCGTCACCGACCCCGAAGCCGTCGACCCGGACAATCCGCCCGGCGAGCCGGTCATCTCCACCTACCACGCCTTCGCCGGCCGCCTCCTGACCGACCACGGCCTGCGCATCGGCCTGGAGCCGACCTCCCGCCTCCTCGCCGACGCCACCCGCTTCCAGCTCGCCGCGCGCGTGCTCCGCGAGGCCCCCGGCCCCTATCCCGCGCTGACCCGCTCCTTCCCCGACCTCGTCAGCGACCTCCTCGCCCTCGACAGCGAGCTCGCCGAACACCTCGTACGCCCCGAGAGGCTTCGCGCGTACGACACCGAACTGCTGCGCGCCCTGGAAGACGCCAAGCTCTCCAACGCCGACCTGCGCAAGGTCCCCGACACGGCAGCGGCCCGCCTGGAGCTGGCCGAACTCGTCGGCAGGTACCGCGCGGCCAAGCGCTCCCGCGACCTCCTCGACTTCGGCGACCAGATCGCCCTCTCCGCGACGCTCGCCCGCACCCGCCCGGAGGTCGGCGAGATCCTCCGGGACGAGTTCCGCGTCGTCCTCCTCGACGAGTACCAGGACACGTCGGTCGCCCAGCGCATCCTCCTGTCCGGCCTCTTCGGCGGCGGCACCGGCCACCCGGTGACCGCGGTCGGCGACCCCTGCCAGGCGATCTACGGCTGGCGCGGCGCCTCCGTGGCCAACCTCGACGACTTCCCCGAACACTTCGCGTACGCCGACGGACGCCCCGCCACCCGCCACGCCCTCAGCGAGAACCGCCGCAGCGGCGGCCGCCTCCTGAACCTCGCCAACGGCCTCGCGGAGCCCCTGCGCGCCATGCACGCGGGCGTGGAGGCACTACGGCCCGCACCCGACGCCGAGCGCGACGGCGTGGTGCGCTGCGCCCTGCTGCGCACCCACGCCGAGGAGATCGACTGGCTCGCCGACTCCCTCGCCCACCTCGTCCGCACCGGCAAGGCCCCCGGCGAGATCGCCGTCCTGTGCCGCACGGCGACAGACTTCGCCGAGATCCAGGGCGCGCTCGTCGCCCGAGACATCCCCGTGGAGGTCGTCGGACTCTCCGGACTCCTGCACCTCCCCGAAGTCGCCGACCTCGTCGCCGTCTGCGAGGTCCTCCAGGACCCGGGGGCCAACGCCTCCCTGGTGCGCCTGCTCACAGGACCGCGCTGGCGGATCGGCGCCCGCGACCTCGCCCTCCTCGGCCGCCGCGCCCGTCTCCTCGTACGCCCCGGGCACACCGCCCCCGACGACCCGGACCGGCGCCTCGCCGAGGCCGTCGAGGGAGTCGACCCGGCCGAGGTGATATCGCTCGCGGACGCCCTCGACACGTTCCTGGAGTCACCACTCCGCTCGGACGACGCCTCCCGAAGGGACGACGGACTGCCCTTCTCGGCGGACGCCCGGGTGCGCTTCGCCCGGCTCGCCGCCGAGCTGCGCGAGCTGCGCCGGTCACTGTCCGACCCGCTGATGGACGTCCTGCACCGCGTCCTCGCCGTCACCGGCCTCGAAGTGGAACTCTCCGCCTCACCGGGCGCCCTCGCCGCTCGCCGCCGCGAGACGCTCTCCAACTTCCTGGACGTCGCCGCCTCCTTCGCCGCGAACGACAACGGCGCGACGCTGCTTGCCTTCCTCGGCTTCCTGCGCACCGCCGCGCAGTACGAGAAGGGCCTCGACAACGCCCTGCCGGGCGGCGAGAACACCGTCAAGGTGCTCACCGCCCATAAGTCCAAGGGCCTGGAGTGGGACGTCGTCGCCGTCCCCGGATTGGTCAACGGCGTCTTCCCGAGCACGCAGGGCCGCGAGAAGTGGACCGCCCAGGCCAAGGTCGTCCCGCACGAACTGCGCGGCGACGCGGCCACCCTGCCCGACATCGAGACGTGGGACGCCAAGGGCATGAAGGCCTTCCACGAAGCCATGAAGGAGCACCAGCGCACCGAGGAACTCCGCCTCGGCTACGTCACGTTCACCCGCCCCCGCTCCCTGCTCCTCGGCTCCGGACACTGGTGGGGCCCCTCCCAGAAGAAGCCGCGCGGCCCCTCGGACTTCCTGTCGGCCCTCTACGACCACTGCGCGGCCGGCCACGGCGAGATCGAGGCCTGGGCCGACGAACCCGCCGAGGACGAAGAGAACCCCGCCCTGCGCGAGGACACCGCCGACCAGGCGTGGCCGCTCCCACTGGACGACGACTCCCTCGCACGCCGCCGAGCCGCCGCCCGCACCGTCCTCGACCACCTGGAACGCCTCACGGGAGAGGGCACACCGGAGCCCGCCCGCTCGCACGAGGAGGCCCACCCTTCGGCGGACGACGACGTGCCCCTGGCAGACGACCCGGAATGGCCACCCCCTCCGGAGGACGAAGACGGCCTCTCCGGAGACGACGGTTTCCCGGACGCCTACGGAGAGGCCGATTTTCCGGACGCCTACGGGGAGGCCGATCTCGCTGACGCCGACCTGGCGGACTGGGACTC
>NZ_WMBF01000042.1:0-23956 GCF_019400875.1 Streptomyces anatolicus
GTGCTGGGGGCGTCGGGCTGGGTGCTGGAGGTGGCGGGCCGCGTGCTGGTGGCGGCCGACAGTGCCTCGGCGAGGCCGCCCAGCTCGACGTGGACCACGGCCACAGGCTTCGCGGGGCACCCCGCGGCGGCCGCCCGCAGTTCCGTGGCCAGCGTCTCGGGGTCGGCGGCGACCCCGTCCTCCCGCACCCAGGGAATGGCGTTGACGATGACCGCGTCGCAGCCGTCGTCGGACAGGGCCTCGGCGAGCGCGGCCCGGAAGTCCGCGGGCGTGGCGCCGGTCGTGAGGTCGCGGGGCGGCAGCGGGCGCAGGCCGTCGGCGACGCAGGCGTCGTACGTGAGGAGGCCCAGCGACTCGGAGTTGCCGAGGATGCCCACCCGGGGGCCGGACGGCAGCGGCTGTCCCGCGAGCAGCAGGCCCGCGTCGACCATTTCCGTGACGGTGTCCACGCGGATGACTCCCGCCTGGCGCAACAGCGCCGAGACCGTGGCGTGCGGCAGCCGGGTGGCCTGTACCGCGTGCCCCGTGGGAGCGATGCCGCTGTGCCGGGCGCCCTGGACCACGACGAGCGGTTTCGCGGTCGCGGCCCGGCGTGCGAGGCGGGTGAACTTGCGGGGGTTGCCGATGGTCTCCAGGTACATCAGGGCGATGTCGGTGTCCGGGTCCTCGTACCAGTACTGAAGGACGTCGTTGCCGGACACGTCGGCGCGGTTCCCGGAGCCGACGAACGTGGACAGGCCGGCGCCCCTGCGGTGCAGCCCGGAGAGCAGCGCGATGCCGATGGCGCCGGACTGGGTGAACAGACCGATGCGCCCGCGCGCGGGAGGCTCGGGAGCGAGCGAGGCGTTGAGCCGCGCCTGGGGCGAGGTGTTGATGACCCCGAAGGCGTTCGGGCCGATGATGCGCATTCCGTACGACCGCGCCTGGCGGACCAGTTCGCGCTGGCGTTCCCGCCCGGCGGCGCCACTCTCGCCGTACCCGGCGGAGAGCACCACGAGGCCCTGCACCCCGCGCTCGCCGCACTCCGCGACGACCTGGGGCACCCGGTCGGCGGGCACGGCGATCACGGCGAGGTCCACGGGCTCCTCGATGGCCCCTACGGAGCGGTGCGCCGGCAGCCCGTCGATCTCGGTGCCTTCGTCGAAGGCGCTGTTCACCGCGGACAGGCGTCCGGTGAACCCGGCCTCCTTGAGGTTGCGCAGCACGCTGCGCCCCACGCCTCCGGGGGTGCGGCCGACGCCGATCACCGCGACCGAGCCCGGCGTCAGCAACCGCTGCACCGACCGGCCCTCGGCGCGCTGCTCACGGGCCCGCTGCACGGCGAGCGAGCGGTCGGTCGGCTCCAGGTCGAACTCCAGGCGTACGACGCCGTCCTCGAAGCTGCGCTTCTGCTGGTAGCCCGCGTCGGTGAACACCTTGATCATCTTGGTGTTGGCGGGCAGCACCTCGGCCACGAACCGCCGGATGCCGCGCTCCCTGGCGACCGCCGCGATGTGCTCCAGGAGCGTGGAGGCCACGCCGCGGCCCTGGTGGGCGTCCTGCACGAGGAAGGCGACCTCGGCCTCGTCGGCGGGCGCGCTGGCCGCCATGCCGCGCTCGTCGATGCGGTCGTAGCGGACGGTGGCGATGAACTCACCGCCCACCGTGGCCGCGAGCCCCACCCGGTCCACCTGGTCGTGGTGCGTGAAGCGGTGCACGTCCTTGGCGGACAAGCGGGGGTAGGGGGCGAAGAAGCGGTAGTACTTCGACTCGTCCGAGACCTGCTCGTAGAAGCTGACCAGGCGCTCCGCGTCCTCGGCCGTGATGGGCCTGATCCGGGCGGTGCCTCCGTCACGCAGCACCACATCGGCTTCCCAGTGCGAGGGATAGTCGTGCCGATCCTGCTGATCCGACGGGGTCTGCATGGGGCCAGGGTACGGGTCGCGGGGCCGCCTGGACCGGGGCAGTCTGGGAGAGGCCGTCCGGCCCGGCAGAGCACTCACGACGGCATGAGACACTGGTCTAGACAAGTGTGAGACACCTGGAAGGGCAGCAACACATGGCTGAGCGCCGCGTCAACGTCGGCTGGGCCGAGGGCCTTCACGCCCGACCCGCCTCCATCTTCGTCCGCGCGGCCACGGCCGCCGGCGTCCCCGTGACGATCGCCAAGGCCGACGGCAACCCGGTCAACGCCGCCTCGATGCTCGCGGTGCTCGGCCTGGGCGCCCAGGGTGGCGAGGAGATCGTGCTCGCCTCCGACGCCGAGGGTGCGGACGCCGCGCTCGACCGTCTGGCGAAGCTGGTCGCGGAGGGCCTTGAGGAGCTTCCGGAGACGGTCTGAACCGCGCAGTTCCCTTCGAAGGGCCCACCCCGGAACACGGGGTGGGCCCTTCGATTTATCCAGGGGCCCTTCGCTTTATCCGGCAGTCAACTGCCCGTGAAAAGCACAGTGAGCGGATTTGGGCAGCGTGAATTCGCGCAGCACGAATGAGCGCATTACGAATGAGCGCCCTGAATTCCCCGCAGTGGATATGACAGATACTGCTCCGCATCCATCACGGCCTCTCTGCATACGTCTTGTATACGGCGCCCGCGTTAACTCGGCAGGCCCACCGTGTTTACGGGGTGTTGCGAGCCCCTCACGCGGCCGCTCCGCGGTGAATGGCGCAATCGGTGCGCGGATGTCGCCCGGTCCGCGTGGCCCGCGGTGAGCGCCCTGGCCCGTTCGGCGTCCCCGCGGGCCACCGCGTCGACGATCGCCGCGTGCTCGGACCAGGACTCGGCCGGCGCGGCCGGAAGCTCGACGGCGTACATCCAGGCGATCTTGTGCCGGAGCTGGGTGAGGAGCGTGATGAGGCCGGGGCTGCCGGAGGCCTGCACGAGCGTCTCGTGGAACCAGCCGCCCAGGGAGCGCAGATCCTCCCCCTGCCCCTTCCTCGACCGCTGCTGGCCCAGCCGGACCAGGCCGCGCAGGACCTTCAGGTGCGCGTCGGTGCGGCGCTGGGCGGCGCGGGCCGCCGCGAGGGGTTCGAGCAGGGTGCGCAGCTCCAGGAGGTCGGCGGCCTCCTGCTCCGTGGGCTCGGCGACGCAGGCGCCCGCGTGCCGGCGCGTGACGACGAAGCCCTCGGCCTCCAGGGTGCGCAGGGCCTCGCGCACGGGTACACGGGAGACTCCGTACCGGCGCGCGAGCACTTCCTCGGTGAGCCGGCCGCCCCTTTCGTGGACACCGGAGACAATGTCGTCCCGGATGGCCGTGCATACCGAGTGGGAATGCGCATGACCGGACCTCCGCCTTAATCCCCGCGAAACGCGGTCGACCGACGCTGTTACAGAGTCTTTGACGCTCTTTCAGTGACTCTATTGCAGCGCGTCGGGATTTCCGATGGGGGGTCGGAATTCATGGATATCTTTTGGCCAACGACAAGCGGGCCGGAAAACGACGACGCCCTCGACGCGGACGACGAAGGCCCCCGGCTCGGGAGAGCCGGGGGCCTTCGGTGGCGTACTGGGGGCGGTCAGACGTTGACGCCGTGCGCGCGGAGGTACGCGACGGGGTCGATGTCCGAGCCGTAGTCCGGGCCGGTGCGGGCCTCGAAGTGGAGGTGCGGGCCACTGGAGTTGCCGGTGGAGCCCGAGAGGCCTATCTGCTGGCCCGGGGTGACCGTCTGGCCGACGGTGACGCTGAGGGACGACATGTGGCCGTACTGGGTGTATGTACCATCGTTCATCTTGATCACGACGTTGTTGCCGTAGGCACCGCCCCAGCCCGCCTCGACGACGGTGCCGGCGCCGACGGCCTGCACCTTGGTGCCGGAACCGGCATGGAAGTCGACGCCGGTGTGGCTGCCGGAGGACCACATGGCGCCGCCGGTCTGGTAGCCCGTGGAGACGTACGAGCCGGAGATCGGGGAGACGTAGGTGTTCAGGCGCTTGCGCTCGGCCTCGCGGGCGGCGCGCTCCTTGGCCTCGCGCTCCTTCTTGGCCTTCGCCTTCGCCTCGGCCTCGGCCTTGCGCTTGTCCTCGGCGGCCCTCTTCTTGGCGGCCGCCTCGGCCAGCTTGGCGGCGGCGGCGTCGTCGGCGGCCTGCCGCTGGGCGGCGGCCTGCGCGTCGATGCTGTCGGCGAGCGAGTCGCCGACGGAGATCGCCTGGGTGAGTCCGGTGTGCTCAAGGGCGGCGTCGTCGGCGGCGGCGAGCGCGGGAGCGGCCAGGCCTCCGATGACACCGGTGGTGGTGAGCGCGGCGACGCCCGCGACGCTCGCGGTGGTGCGGGTGAGGCGGCTGGGACGACGGTGCTTCCCGGTGGCACGGGTGAACGCCATGAAGCGGCTGATCCTTTCCTTCCTTCTCGCCTACCGGGTTAGCTGACGGGTTCGGAGCAGGAAGGTCTCCTACGAGCCCCTCACCTGACGGCAAGGTGCCCGATTCACCCCAGGGGACATGTGGGTCCCCGGCTCCCCTGGCTCGCGCCGTACGGGGACTCGGCGATGACTGTCCGGTGCCGCGGATGCGACGTAGTGCGTGACGGACAGCCGAATCGAAGCTAAACGCGCCGTCTTTCAATCGACAAACAGAACGCCGCTTTTGTAGCGCACGCCACACGGCAGACAGGCAACCTCCATACGAATTCGGACATATGAGGCCCCGGCCACCGAATCGGTCGCCGGGGCCTCATGCCGGGATCCCCTGTCAGGAACTCTCCTGCGGCTCAGCCGCTGACCACGCTCACCTCGCCGATGTCGAGCGCCCTGACGGGCCCCTCGATCCGCGCGGCGTCCCCGACGAGGATCGTCACCAGGTGGTCCTCCGGGAAGGCGCTCACGACGGCCGCGGTGGCCTCCACGGTGCCGGTCGCCGCCAACTGCCGGTACAGCTGCGCCTGGAAGTCGTCCGGGAGGTTCTGCTCGACCTGGTCGGCGAGCGTGGCCGCCACGGAGGCGGCCATCTCGAACTTGAGCGGGGCCACGCCCACCAGGTTCTGCACCGCCACATCGCGCTCGGCGTCCGTCAGGCCCTCCGCGGCGAGCGTGCGCAGGACCTTCCACAGGTCGTCGAGGGCGGGGCCCGTCGACTCCGTGTCGACCGATCCGCTGATGGCGAGCATCGCGGCACCGGTGCCGTCCGGGGCCGAGCGCAGGACCTGGCTGAACGCCCGTACGCCGTAGGTGTAGCCCTTCTCCTCGCGCAGGACGCGGTCCAGGCGGGAGGTGAGGGTGCCGCCCAGGCAGTACGTGCCGAGGACCTGGGCGGGCCAGATCCGGTCGTGCCGGTCCGGGCCGATGCGGCCGATCAGGAGCTGCGTCTGCACGGCTCCGGGGCGGTCCACGATGACGACGCGGCCCGTGTCGTCGGCGGTGATCGCGGGCATCGGACGGGCGTCGGCCGTGTCGCCGGTCCAGGTGCCGACCGTGTCCGCGAGGATGGCGTCGAGGTCGGTGCCCGTGAGGTCGCCGACGACCACCAGGGTGGCCGTGGCGGGGCGGACATGCCTGTCGTAGAAGGCCCGTACCGCCGCCGAGTCGATCGCCGAGACCGTCTCCTCGGTGCCCTGGCGCGGGCGCGACATGCGCGCGCTGGCCGGGAACAGCTGCTTGGAGAGCTCCTTGGCGGCACGGCGCGCGGGGTTGGCGGCCTCGTGCGGGATCTCGTCCAGGCGGTTGCGTACGAGGCGTTCGATCTCGGTGTCCGCGAAGGCGGGGGCGCGCAGGGCGTCGGAGAGCAGGCCGAGCGCCTTCGGGAGGCGGGAGACCGGGACTTCGAGGGAGACCCGGACGCCGGGGTGGTCGGCGTGCGCGTCCATCGTGGCGCCGCAGCGGTCGAGCTCGGCGGCGAACTCCTCCGCGGAGTGCTTGTCCGTGCCTTCGTTGAAGGCCCTCGCCATGATGGTGGCGACGCCGTCGAGGCCGTCCGGCTCGGCGTCCAGCGGCGCCTCCAGATGGACCTCCACCGCGACGACCTGCTGGCCGGGGCGGTCGCAGCGCAGCACCGTGAGGCCGTTGGGCAGGGTGCCGCGCTCGGGGGCGGGGAAGGCCCACGGCTTGGCCGGGCCGGCCTCGGGCTGCGGGTGGAACTGCATCGTCGCGGCCTCGCTCACTTCGCCGCCTCCTCTTCCTCGTCGGTCGCACCGGCGACGGACTCTTCGACTTCGTCGACGGCGGCCGTCACGGGCTCGTAGACGAGCACCGCGCGGTTGTCCGGGCGCAGGCGGGCCTTGGCGACCTCCTGGACCTCCTCGGCGGTGACGTCCAGGACGCGCTGGACGGCGGTCAGGGCGAGCTGCGGGTCGCCGAACAGGACCGCGTACCGGCACAGTTCGTCCGCGCGGCCCGCGACCGTGCCGAGCCGGTCGAGCCACTCGCGCTCCAGCTGCGCCTGGGCGCGCTCCATCTCCTCCGGAGTGGGGCCCTCGGCGGCGAAGCGGGCGAGTTCCTCGTCGACGGCGGCCTCGATGACCGGGACCTCCACGTCGCCGGAGGTCTTGACGTCCAGCCAGCCGAGCGAGGGTGCCCCGGCCAGACGCAGCAGACCGAAACCGGCGGCCACGGCGGTGCGGTCGCGGCGCACGAGCCGGTTGTAGAGCCGGGAGGAGTCGCCGCTGCCGAGAACGGTCAGCGCCAGGTCGGCCGCGTCGCACGCGCGCGTGCCGTCCTCGGGGAGGCGGTAGGCGGCCATCAGGGCGCGGGCCGGGACCTCCTCCTCGACGACCTCGCGCAGCTCCTTGCCGATGCGCTCCGGGAGGGAGCCGTCCCGCGGGGGCTGCTTGCCGTCGTGGGAGGGGATCGACCCGAAGTACTTCTCGACCCAGGCGAGCGTCTGCTCCGGGTCGATGTCGCCGACGACCGAAAGGACCGCGTTGTTGGGCGCGTAGTACGTGCGGAAGAACGCGCGGGCGTCCTCCAGGGTGGCCGCGTCCAGGTCGGCCATGGAGCCGATCGGCGTGTGGTGGTAGGGGTGGCCCTCCGGGTAGGAGAGGGCGGTCAGCTTCTCGAAGGCGGTGCCGTACGGAACGTTGTCGTAACGCTGGCGGCGTTCGTTCTTGACGACATCGCGCTGGTTTTCCATGGACTCCTCGTCGAGCGCGGAGAGCAGTGAGCCCATCCGGTCGGCCTCGAGCCACAGGGCCAGCTCCAGCTGGTGGGCGGGCATCGTCTCGAAGTAGTTGGTGCGCTCGAAGCTCGTCGTGCCGTTGAGCGAGCCGCCCGCTCCCTGGACGAGTTCGAAGTGGCCGTTGCCGGGCACCTGCTTCGAGCCCTGGAACATCAGGTGCTCAAAAAGGTGAGCGAGGCCGGTTCGCCCCTTGACCTCGTGGCGGGAGCCGACGTCGTACCAGAGGCAGACCGCGGCGACCGGGGTCAGGTGGTCCTCGGAGAGCACCACGCGCAGGCCATTGGCCAGCCGGTGCTCGGTCGCTGTCAGGCCGCCGGAACCGGCCTCGGCTGTGGCCGTGTGACCCATGGGCATGTACGTCCCTTCGATCGCTGGATCATCGTGATCATCGCTGGATCAGAACAATTGCTGCCAGTCCTGCCACTGTATGCAAGCGTGCGGACACCTGACGAAGTTCCCGGTGCGCCCTCGGCGTAGTCGGGAGTGACGCGGATGCGGGAGACGGATCGCGGTCGGGGATGACGCGACTGCCGCACGGGTCATGGCCGGGGTTGACGCGGCTGTCGCACGGGTCGTGGTCGGCGTTGTCAGTGGGACAGTCCACAATGGTCGGCGTCAGATCCCGCACTTGTTGGTGAAGGAGCCGCAGCAGCGATGGCCCGCCGCAGCACGAAGACCCCGCCGCCCGACGACTCGTTCGAGGAGAAGATCCTCGACATCGACGTCGTCGACGAGATGCAGGGCTCCTTCCTCGAGTACGCGTATTCGGTCATCTACTCCAGGGCCCTGCCGGACGCCCGCGACGGCATGAAGCCGGTGCACCGCAGGATCGTCTACCAGATGAACGAGATGGGCCTGCGCCCCGACCGCGGCTATGTGAAGTGCGCCCGCGTCGTCGGCGAGGTCATGGGTAAGTTGCACCCCCACGGCGACGCGTCGATCTACGACGCGCTGGTGCGCATGGCCCAGCCCTTCTCGATGCGCCTCCCCCTCGTGGACGGCCACGGCAACTTCGGCTCGCTCGGCAACGACGACCCACCGGCCGCCATGCGGTACACCGAGTGCAAGATGGCCGACGCCACCTCCCTGATGACGGAGTCGATCGACGAGAACACCGTCGACTTCGAGCCGAACTACGACGGCCAGGAGATGGAGCCCTCCGCCCTCCCGGCGGCGTACCCGAACCTCCTGGTCAACGGCGCGTCGGGCATCGCGGTGGGCATGGCGACGAACATGCCCCCGCACAACCTCGGCGAGGTCATCGCCGCGGCCCGCCACCTCATCAAGCACCCGGGGGCCGACCTCGAGACGCTGATGAAGTTCGTGCCGGGCCCCGACCTGCCCACCGGCGGCAAGATCGTCGGCCTGACGGGCATCAAGGACGCGTACGAATCGGGCCGCGGTTCCTTCAAGATCCGCGCCACGGTCGCCGTGGAGAACGTGACAGCGCGCCGCAAGGGCCTCGTCGTCACCGAACTGCCCTTCTCCGTAGGCCCCGAGAAGGTCATCGCCAAGATCAAGGACCTGGTCGGCGCGAAGAAGCTCCAGGGCATCGCCGACGTCAAGGACCTCACCGACCGCTCGCACGGCCTGCGCCTGGTCATCGAGATCAAGAACGGCTTCGTCCCGGAGGCCGTCCTCGAGCAGCTGTACAAACTGACGCCGATGGAGGAGTCCTTCGGCATCAACAACGTGGCGCTGGTGGACGGCCAGCCCCTCACCCTCGGCCTCAAGGAGCTTCTGGAGGTCTATCTCGACCACCGGTTCAACGTGGTGCGCCGCCGCAGCGAGTTCCGCCGCGGCAAGAAGCGCGACCGGCTGCACCTGGTCGAGGGCCTGCTGGTCGCGCTCCTGGACATCGACGAGGTCATCCGCCTCATCCGCTCCAGCGACAACTCCGCGCAGGCCAAGGAGCGCCTGATCGAGCGCTTCTCGCTGAGTGACATCCAGACGCAGTACATCCTGGACACCCCGCTGCGCCGCCTGACCAAGTTCGACCGTATCGAGCTGGAGTCCGAGCGCGACAAGCTCAACGGCGAGATCGACGAGCTGACCGGCATCCTGGAGTCGGACGCCGAGCTGCGCAAGCTGGTCTCCTCCGAACTGGCCTCCGTCGCCAAGAAGTTCGGCACGGACCGGCGCACGGTGCTCCTGGAGTCCGCCGGTTCCCCGGCGGCCACGGTCTCGCTCCAGGTGGCGGACGACCCGTGTCGCGTGCTCCTGTCGTCGACGGGCCTGCTGGCGCGCACGGCCAACGGCGACCCGTTCACGGACAGCGAGACCAAGCGCGTCAAGCACGACGCGATCGTCTCCGCGGTGCCGGCCACGGCGCGCGGCGAGGTGGGCGCGGTCACGTCCCAGGGGCGGCTGCTGCGCCTCTCCGTAGTGGACCTCCCGCAGTTGCCGGAGACGATGGGCGCGCCGAATCTCTCCGGAGGGGCACCCGTCTCGGAGCTGCTTCCCCTGTCCGGGGACGAGAAGCTGATCTGCCTGATGACGCTCGACGAGTCCTCCCCCGGCCTGGCGCTCGGCACCGAGCAGGGCGTGGTCAAGCGCGTGGTGCCCGACTACCCGTCCAACAAGGAGGAGTTGGAGGTCATCACCCTCAAGGACGGCGACCGGATCGTCGGCGCGGCCGAGCTGCGCACGGGCGAGGAGGACCTGGTCTTCATCACGGACGACGCCCAGCTGCTGCGCTACCAGGCCTCGCAGGTGCGCCCCCAGGGCCGTCCCGCGGGCGGCATGACGGGCATCAAGCTCGCCGAGGGCGTGAAGGTCATCTCCTTCACGGCGGTGGACCCGGCGGCGGAAGCGGTGGTCTTCACGGTGGCGGGCTCGCGCGGCACGCTCGACGACTCGGTGCAAACGACGGCCAAGCTCACGCCGTTCGACCAGTACCCGCGCAAGGGCCGTGCCACGGGCGGTGTGCGCGTGCAGCGGTTCCTGAAGGGCGAGGACTGCCTGAGCTTCGCCTGGGCGGGCCCGACGCCGCCGTACGCGGCCCAGCGCAACGGCATGCCGGCCGAGCTGCCCGAGATCGATCCGCGCCGCGACGGCTCGGGCGTCTCGCTCGCGAAGCCGGTGGCGGCGGTGGCGGGCCCGGTGTAGCGGCGGTCCGCTAGCGCTCGGCGCCGGGCTCTTCGCCGGGTGCCTCGGCCGGCTGATCGTCCGGCTGGCCGTCCGGCTCCTCGTCCGGCTCCTGGACGTAGCGAAGTACGCCCCACATGCCGTGCTCATCGGCCTGTGGGGCGTACGTGCGACAGGCCTCCAGCTCCTTCTCCAGGGCGGGTACGTCAATGCCGGATCCGATGAGGACGAGCTGGGTCAGGCGGGGCTCGGCCGGAGCCCACTGCTCCGGGTAGAAGCGCAGGAACCGTCCGACGGCGTGCACCCCGTAGCGGTTCCGCGGGTCGGCGGCGCCGAAATCGACGTACCCCTTGATGCGGTAGAGCCCTTCGGGCCTGCTGTCGAGCAGGGCCATCAAGGAGCGCGGCTCCATGGGCGCTTCGGAGGTGAAGGAGAGGCTTTCGTAGGCGGAGTGCAGGTGGTCGCGGTGGCCACAGCCGTCTTCGCACGCGCCGTTCTCGTCGCCGACGTCCCCGAGGTCGACGTCGCCCTCGCGCAGGTCGTCGAAGGACAGCTGCCCGACCCGCTCTCCCACGGGCGCGCGGTCGAAGAACAGCTCCACGTCGACGCGCCCGAAGGAGGCGGAGACGACGGCCGCGCGCCCCGCGAGCCCGCGGACCACGCCGAGGACGCGCTCGCGCTCCTCGCCGGGCACCCGGTCGGCCTTGTTGACCACGACGAGATCGGCGATGCCCAGATGCCGGTCCACCTCGGGATGCCGCTCCCTGGTGGCGTCGAACTCGGCGGCGTCGACGACCTCGACCAGCCCTCCGTACACGATGTGCGGGTTCTCGCTGGCGAGCAGCATCTTCACGAGCTCCTGCGGCTCGGCGAGCCCGCTCGCCTCGATGACGATGACATCGATCCCGGCGGAGGGCCGGGCAAGCCGCTCCAGATACTCGTCGAGTTCGCTGGCGTCCACGGCGCAGCACAGGCAGCCGTTGCCGAGCGAGACGGTGGAGTCGCCGAGCTGTCCCGCAACGGACATCGCGTCGATCTCGATCGACCCGAAGTCGTTGACGATCGCCCCGATCCGGCTGCCGCCGCTGCGGTGCAGCAGATGGTTGAGCAGGGTGGTCTTGCCGGAACCCAGGAATCCGGCGAGGACGATGACCGGGATCTGCTGCTTGTTCAACCGTGCGCCCCTCGTACCGACGTTCGCACGGGCCGCAGAGGATCCCGTACGAAGAATGAAGACCGCCCCAGGATAGGTGCGCGCCGACGAGCCGCGAAGTGAACGATTGTTAGCGGCGCTCGCGGGGCACACATTGGGCACGGCGCCGGGATATGCGACCACCACTTCCTTCCGTGCGCCTCCTCTCCGCCTCCCCGCCGATCAGAGCCGCTCGGCACCCTGGGAGACGGCAAGCGCACCGCCCACCGCTCGCCGGTCCGCTCCCTGTCGACCCACACCCGACGACCGGCGGACGGTCGCCGATTCGGGGGTTGACATGACCACACGGAAGTTTCGGATACGGGGGGTGGGCTCGGCCGTGGTGGCGGGCCTGGTCTTCGCCACGGGGGCGCTGACAGTCCTGACCGCCCAGCAACGCAGACATGACGCTCAGTACCGGAAGGCCGAGGAGGAACGCTCCAAGCACCACCGCCACGTGGTCCTGGCCGCGCAGCAACGACTTCAGTTCGACATGCTGACCACCGCCATGGGCGACCCTGACCTGGCGGCCGTCCTGGACACCTACGAGACACCGCTGGACGCCCGCACCCAGCGGCAGTACCTGTTCGCCAACGCGATGTACACCAATGTGCTGCTGGCCTGGCGTGTGGGCAACCTCGGATGGGACGAACTGCACGGCCATCTGCGGCTGATCTGCCAGAACGCCATCTTCCGTAATTACTGGGCAGCCACACGACCGCACCGCGCCAGTCTCCTGGACTCTTCGGACGAAGCCCGCCTGGGCCGAATGGTCGACAAACTCATCAGGGACCTGGAGGCCGCCGGCACCGACGAGTGGTGGGTGGTCGGCGAACCCCCGCCCGAGTAGAGCGAGTTGATCACCACTTGACCGCCCGGGGGTGGCCTTGCGTGACGAACCTGCTCAGTTTGTCTCGGGTAACTCCTGTCCCTAGGGTAGGCGCGCGCGTTTTACCCCACGACGCCAACTGCCAAACCTCGCCTGCCACAGCTAAGGCGGCTTTCCCCCGATCCACCGCTCCCAGACTGGAATACCTTGAAGATCGTGCGCCGCGTCGGTGTCTCTCCTCAGCAGCGAGGAAGCACGTCAGGGCAGTCGTGCCCCGACGTGTTCGAACTGAGTGACGGAAACTTTGCCGTCATCGGGACAGAAGCAACTGCGGCACTTGAACAGGAACTCCCCCCTGACGCCTCACGAGCCAGCTACGAACGCATCGTGATCGTGAGTCGCGAGACACTCGTACGCGCGAAGGGCGACATTCCCGATGCCTAGCGCAGACTGACGCAGTCAACTCGGCCAAGGGGGTACCGCCCACGTCCTGAGCGGGTACCCCCGGGCCCTCTTACCCGTCAGCCGCGCCCGCGTCGCCCGCGCCCCCGCTGCCCGCCGTCGTCAGGCGGCCGCCGGGACCGCCTGCGGCGCCGCCGGACCCACATAGCGCGCCGCCGGCCGAATGATCTTCGAATCCCGCGCCTGCTCCAGAATGTTGGCGCTCCAGCCGACCACCCGCGCGGACGCGAACGTCGGCGTGAACATCTCGCGCGGCAGCCCGCACAGCTCCATGACGACCCCGGCGTAGAACTCCACGTTCGTGTGCAGCTCACGGCCCGGCTTCAGCTCCGCCAGGATCGCCTCGACATGCCGCTCGACCTCGACCGCGAACTCCACCATGTCGCCGCCGAACCGCTGGGCGATGCCCCGCAGCATGCGCGAGCGCGGATCTTCGGTGCGGTAAACGGGATGCCCGAAGCCCATGATGCGATCCCCCGCCAGGACGCGCTCGCGGATCCAGCCGTCGATGCGGTCGCGGGTCCCGATCGCGTCAAGGGTGTCGAGGGCCCGGCTCGGCGCCCCGCCGTGCAGCGGCCCCGACAGCGCGCCGACGGCACCCACCAGACAAGCCGCCACATCCGCCCCGGTCGAGGTGATGACCCGAGCGGTGAATGTTGACGCGTTGAACCCGTGATCAATGGTGGAGATCAAGTACTGCTCAATCGCCCGCGCATGTGCGGCATCCGGCTCCGAACCAGTGAGCATGTAGAGGTAGTTGGCCGCGTACGAGAGGTCGTCCCGGGGCTCCACGGGTTCGAGCCCCTGGCCGAGCCGGTACAGCGCGGTGAGCAGCGTCGGCACGACGGCGGACGCGGCGAGGGCGTCCGCGCGGCGCCGGTCGTCATCGATGTCGTACACCGGACGGAAGCCCTTCGACGCCCCGAAGAGCGAGAGGGCGGTGCGCAGCCCGGAGAGCGGCCCGGACAGCGCGCCGGCGCGGGCGATGGCGGGCAGCGCGTCGAGCACCTCTTCGGGGAGGTGCCGCAGCGCAGCGGTCCGCGCGGCGAAGGCCTCGCTCCGCACGGCGTCCGGCAGCTCACCGTAGAACATCAGATGCCATACGTCCTCGAAGCCGCGGCTCTGCGCGAGCTCGACGGCCGAGTACTGGCGGTAGTGGTAGAAGCCCTCATATCCCCGCACGTCTCCGAGCGCGGTCTCGGTGACGACGACACCCGCGAGTCCTCGTGGGACCTCGACGGGCTCGGCGGGGGTGGCGGTGGAGCCATTGATCGGCATGTTTTTCCTCGACTTCCTCCATGAACCTGATTCGACTGTCCATGGTTGACTAGATTCCTGTCAATATTGATTGGATCAATATGAAAATGCAGGCGTCGTGATGCGGATACGGTGTCGCCCATGACGGATCAAGGAACCGAGCACAACGCACGACGGCGGCTGACGACCAAGGAAGCCGCCGAGTTGCTCGGTGTGAAGCCCGAGACCGTGTACGCGTACGTGAGCCGCGGTCAGCTGACCAGCCGCCGCGGCCCGGGGGCACGGGGCAGCACCTTCGACGCCAAGGAGGTCGAGGCGCTGGCCCGCAGGAACAGAAGGGACTCCACGGCCCCGACCACCGCCAACGAACTCTCCGTACGCACCCGCATCACTCTCATCGGCGACGACCGCTACTACTACCGAGGCGTCGACGCCACCGAGCTAGCGCTGGCGCACTCCTACGAAGAGGTCGCCGAGTGGCTGTGGACCGGCGTACTGCGCCCCGGCATCGGCTTCACCGCCCCCAGGGAGACCGTCTCCGCGGCCCGCCGCGCCGTCAACGCGCTGCCCGAGCACAGCGGGCCGACCGACAGGCTGCGCGTGGCGGCCATCTCCGCGGGAGCAGCCGACCCGCTCCGCTTCGACCTCTCCGAAGAGGCGGTCATCGGCACGGCGCGCACGCTGATTTCCACGCTCGTGGCCGCCCTCCCGCCGGTCCTGCCGACCCACAAGGAGGAGGGGCCGCTGGCCCGGCGACTGTGGGCGCGACTGAGTGGCGTCAAGCCCAACGAGGCCGCACTGCACGCCTTGGACACGGCCCTCGCGCTCCTCGTCGACCACGACCTCGCCGCGTCGACGCTCGCCGTACGGGTCGCCGCCTCGGCACGTGCCCACCCCTACGCGGCGGTGTCTGCGGGCCTCGGCGTCCTTGAGGGCCCGCTGCACGGCGCGGCCAGCGGTCTCGCCCACCGCATGCTCCTCGACGTGCTCGACCGGGGCAGCGCCACCCCGGTGGTCGCCGACGAACTGCGCGCGGGCCGCCGCGTCCCGGGACTCGGCCACCGCCTCTACCCCGGCGAGGACCCGCGCGCGCAGGCGCTGTTCGGCCTCCTGGAGGGGATGCCGAAGGCGGGCCCCGCCCTCGCCGCCGCCCGTGACGTGGTGGCCACCACCGCCCGCCACACGGACCTGCGCGCCAATGTCGACCTCGCCCTGGCCGTCCTGACCGCCTCGTCCGGGATGCCGGCTGAGGCGGGCGAGACCATCTTCGCGGTCGCCCGCACGGCGGGCTGGATCGCGCACGCCCTGGAGGAGTACGAAGAGCGGCCGCTGCGCATGCGCCCCAGCGGGCAGTACGTCGGTCCGCGCCCGCCCCAGCCGATGCCGACAGCTTCCCCGGCGGGCTCCTCCGGGGAGGTGTGAACCACTCGGGCAGAGGTGCGGTTAGGCTCGCCTACGTGAGTACGTGCGCGACCGCCTCGCGGGATCTGGACGAGCCCCTCGCCGGGACCGCGGCGACCGCAAGGACCTGGCTCCTGGTGGAGCAGTCGGGCCCCTGGGGCGCCAAGGCGCTGACGTCCAGCCATCTCGACCCCGAGGTCGGCCGCGCCCTGGAGAAGGCCGCCGAAGGCACCGGCGTGCGCGTCGCGCTGATCCGCCGCCCCGGCCGCCACGCGGACTGCTACGCGCCGACGCGGCACCAGGTGTACGTGGCGCACACCTTGCCGGGCCGCACCTGGCTGCGCTCCGAGGTGACGGACGACCCGCGGCGGCTGCTGGACCTCGACTTCACGGCTCTCGGCGCGGGTGACCACGGCGGCTTCGGCACCCCGCACACGGGCGCTCCGCTCGCGCTCGTCTGCACCAACGGCAAGCGCGACCGCTGCTGCGCCCTCCTCGGCAGACCGCTCGCCGCCGAGCTGGCCGCCGCCGGTGAGGAGGGAGCCTGGGAGATCACTCATCTGGGTGGCCATCGCTTCTCGCCCACGCTGTTGGTACTGCCGTACGGCTACGCGTACGGCCGCACCGGGACGCACGCCGTCAAGGAGATCCTCGCCGCCGCGCGAGCGGGCCGGGTGATCACCGAGGGCTGTCGGGGCAGCTCGGCGTGGGAGCGTCCCGGACAAGCCGCCGAGCTCGCGGTGCGCACATCGACGGGAGAGGAGACCGCCGAGGCGCTGACCGTGGTGGACACCGAGGGCGCGGCCCCACGCTGGGAGGTGACCGTGGCGCACAGCGACGGCCGCAGCTGGCGGGTCACCGTGGCCCAGGGCGCCTCTCGACCGCCCCGCCCGGAGAGCTGCGGCGCGGCGCTCAAGACCCCGGCGCGGATGGACGTGGTGGCGGTACGACAAGCCTCGGCGAGCGTGGCTCAGGGGGCCTCGGGCCGCCGACGCCCCTAACCGGGCGCCGTCCCGTACGAGACGCCCTGACCCGGCGCGGCCCGATACGAGCGTCCCGTACGAGACTCCTGAACCCCGCGCGGCCCCGTACGAGATCCCCACCACACTCACTTCGGAGTAGCCCGCTCCCGGCCGTACCGTTCGTACACATGAGCCCGACCTCCCCCGTGCGACGCCTCCGTCTCGGCCTGCCGCGGCGCGTGTTCTCGCAGGTGTTGCTGATGCAGCTGGCGATCGCCGCCGGGGTCACGGTGCTGGCCACCGGGCTCTTCCTCGCGCCGCTCAGCGACCAGCTCGACGACCAGGCGATGCGCCGTGCGCTGGCCATCGCCCAGACGACGGCCGCCCACCCGCAGGTCGCCGAGGATCTGAAGTCCTCGCGTCCCACGGGCGACGGCCCCGTCCAGGCGGAGGCCGAGCGGATCCGCCGGGCCAGCGGCGCCGAGTACGTCGTGATCATGAACGAGGGCGGTGTCCGCTGGTCCCACACCGACCGCGCCCAGATCGGCAAGGTCGTCTCGACCGACCCCAGTGACGCGCTCGCGGGCCGGGAGGTGATGGAGATCGACAACGGCACGCTGGGCCGCTCGGCGCGCGGCAAGGTGCCTCTGCGGGACGCGGGCGGGGACATCGTGGGCGCCGTCTCCGTAGGCATCGAGTACGACAGTGTGCGGGCCCGCCTGATCCACTCCATCCCAGGGCTGCTCGCCTACGCGGGCGGGGCGCTCGCCGTCGGTGCGCTCGCGGCGTATCTGATCTCCCGAAGGGTGCAGCGGCAGACCCGTGACCTGGCATTCTCCGATATCTCCGCCCTGCTCGCGGAGCGCGAGGCGATGCTGCACGGCATCCGCGAAGGGGTCGTCGCCCTGGACCGTGACGGCCGCATCCGGCTGCTCAACGACGAGGCGCAGCGCCTCCTCGCCCTCGGCACGGAGGTAGTCGGCCTACCGCTCGACGAGGCGCTCGGCCCGGGGCGCACGACCGACGTCCTGGCCGGGCGGGTCACCGGCACGGACCTGCTGACCGTCCGCGGGCAGCGCGTCCTGGTCGCCAACCGCATGCCCACCGACGACGGAGGCGCCGTCGCCACCCTGCGCGACCGCACGGAGCTGGAACAGCTCGGCCGTGAACTGGACTCCACCCGTGGCCTCATTGACGCCCTGCGCGCCCAGGACCACGAGCACGCCAACCGCATGCACACGCTCCTTGGCCTGCTGGAACTGGAGATGTACGAGGAGGCCGCGGAGTTCGTCGGCGAGGTGGCGGGCGCCCACCGGGTGACGGCCGAGCAGATCACCGAGAAGATCCGCGATCCGCTGCTCGCGGCCCTGCTTGTCGGCAAGGCCACCGTGGCCGCGGAGCGCGGGGTCGTCCTCTCCGTGCCGGGCGAGGCCGCGCTGCCCGATCGGCTCGTCGATCCGGGCGGTCTCGTCACGATCGTCGGCAACCTCGTCGACAATGCCCTCGACGCCGCTGCGGGCACCCTCCACGCGCGCGTGGAGATCGCCGTACGCACCGAGGGGCGGGCCGTGGTCCTCCGGGTGCGCGACACCGGTCCTGGCGTCCCCGCCGAGCAGCGGGAGGCGATCTTCACGGAGGGCTGGACCACCAAGGAGCCGCCGGCGCACGGCAAGCGCGGGATCGGCCTCGCCCTGGTCCGCAGGCTCGCCGAGCGGCAGGGCGGCAGCGCACGGGCGGGCGAGGCGCCGGAGGGAGGCGCGGAGTTCACCGTCGTCCTGCCGGAAGCGCTCGCAGAACCCCAGCTCGCCGCCACGGAGAAATCAACATTGATCAAGGGCACGGAGACGACGTCATGATCGAGGTACTTGTCGTCGACGACGACGTCCGGGTCGCGGACGTCAACGCCGCCTATGTGGCGAAGATCCCCGGCTTCCATGTGGCGGCGAAGGCGCACAACGCCGCCGAGGCGTTGCGGCTCATCGAGGCTGTCGCCGTTGATCTGGTGTTGCTGGATCACTATCTGCCGGACGAGACGGGCCTGTCGGTCGTACGTACGTTGCGTGAGCGCGGCCACCAGACCGACGTGATCATGGTGACCGCGGCCCGCGATGTCGCCACGGTGCAGGCGGCGATGCGGCACGGCGCGCTCCAGTACCTGGTCAAGCCGTTCTCCTATGCGGGGCTCCGCGCCAAGCTCGACGCGTACGCGACGCTGCGGCGCACATGGGACGGCGGGGGCGAGGCCGAGCAGGCCGAGGTCGACAAGATCTTCGGCGCGCTCTCGGCGACTCCCGCGCCCGAGCTGCCCAAGGGGCACTCCCCCACCACGGCGGAGCTGGTCCGCAGGGCTCTGAGGACCGCGGAAGGGCCGCTCTCCGCCCAGGAGTTGGCTGACCGCACGCGGCTGAGCCGGCAGACGGCGCAGCGCTATCTGAAACTCCTGGAGCGCACGGGCCGTGTCCGGCTGAGCCTCAAGTACGGCGACACGGGCCGCCCGGAGCACCGCTACGAGTGGGCGGCGAGCGTCTGAGCGGCCCCTGGCAACGACGGGAAAGAAGCCAGGAAGCGAATCGTTACACCGCTCCAGTCGTTACGCCGCCCCTGCGCCGGTCAGCGACCGCACCTCCGTCTCCGCGTGCTTGGCCTCGTCGGCGGGTTCGCGCGAGGTCACCGTGCCCAGCCAGCCCGCGAGGAAGCCCAGCGGGATCGAGACGAGCCCTGGGTTCTCCAGCGGGAAGTACTGGAAGTCCACTCCCGGGAAGAGGGAGTTGGGGCTCCCGGAGGCCACCGGCGAGAGCAGCACCAGTGTGAGCGCGGGCAGCAGCCCTCCGTACACCGACCAGACCGCGCCTCGGGTGGTGAAGTTCCGCCAGAACAGGGAGTAGAGCAGCACCGGCAGATTGGCGGACGCGGCGACCGCGAAGGCGAGGCCCACCAGGAACGCGACGTTCAGATCGCGGGCGAGCAGCCCGAGCCCGATCGCGACCACGCCGGTCCCGGCCGCGGCAACGCGTGCCACCGCCACCTCACTGCGCGGTTTCGCGTTCCGCCGCCGCAAGGAGGCGTACAGGTCGTGGGCCACCGAGGCCGAGGAGGCGAGCGTGATCCCGGCGACCACGGCGAGGATCGTGGCGAAGGCGATGGCGGCGACGATCGCGAACAGAACCGTTCCGCCTGTGGAACCCGCGCCGCCGCCCAGGTCGAGGGCGAGCAGCGGCACCGCCGTGTTCCCCGCCGCATTCGACCCGCGTACCGCCTCGGAGCCCACGATCGCGGCCGCGCCGAAACCGAGCACGATCGTCATCAGGTAGAAACTGCCGATGAGGCCGATCGACCACACGACCGAGCGGCGCGCGGCCCGCGCGGTCGGCACGGTGTAGAAGCGGGACAGGATGTGCGGCAGCCCGGCCGTGCCGAGCACGAGGGCGAGGCCCAGGCTGATGAAGTCGAGCCGCGCGGTCCAGTCACCGCCGTACTTCAAGCCGGGCGCCAGGAACCGCTCGCCATGGCCGCTGCGGTCCGCGGCGGTGCGCAGCAGTTGGTCGAAGTCGCCGTGGAAACGCACCAGGACGAGCACGGTCAACGCGATCGCCCCGCACATCAGCAGGACCGCCTTCACGATCTGGATCCAGGTGGTGGCCCGCATCCCTCCCATCGACACATAGATCACCATCAGCGCGCCGACGCCGATCACCGTCCAGGACTGCGCCACTCCGCTCGTCCCGCCGAGCAGCAGCGCGACCAGTGAGCCCGCCCCCACCATCTGCGCCACCAGATAGAGAACGGACACGGTGACCGAGGAAGTTCCCGCCGCGATCCGCACCGGCCGCTCCCGCATCCGCGAGGCGACGACGTCGGCGAGGGTGAACCGCCCGCAATTGCGCACCAGCTCGGCGACGAGGAACAGCACGACGAGCCAGGCGACGAGGAAGCCGACCGAGTAGAGCAGCCCGTCGTATCCGAAGAGCGCGATCAGTCCGGAGATGCCGAGGAAGGAGGCGGCCGACATGTAGTCACCGGCGATGGCGAAACCGTTCTCCATCGGGGAGAAGAGCCGCCCGCCCGCGTAGAACTCCTCAGCCGAGCCGTGCCGATTGCGGCTCACCCACGTCGTGATCGCGAGCGTGACGGCCACGAAGACGCCGAACAGCAGGACGGCGAGGGCTTGGTGATCACCGGTCATCGCTCGGCCCCCTGCTCCCGCGTCTGTTCGAACACGGACCACCGCAGGTCAAGTGCCGCGCGGTCCCGGCGCAGGCGTGCGTGCCGGGCATACGCCCAGGTCAGCAGGAACGTCGTGAGGAACTGGCCGAGGCCCGCCAGCATCGCCACGTTCACCGCTCCGGCGACGGGGCGCGCCATCAGGCCCGGTGCCGCCGTGGCGGTCACGACGTACGCCACGTACCAGGTGAAGAAGAGCGCGACCGCCGGGAAGGCGAACCTCCGATACCGGCCGCGCACCTCCTGGAAGTCCTCACTGCGCTGGACTTCCAGGTAGATGTCGGCCGCACTCGCGCTCCGCCGCTCCGCGGGCCCCCGGGGCGGCACCACGGAGGCCGGCGCACCCGTGCCGTCCAGCTCACCTGAAGCGAGCGCGTCGTACCAGGGATCCCTCGGATCGCCGGGCCGGCCCGGGCCGGGGCCGGCCTGGCCCACCCCGGCATCGCGCGCGTCGTGCATCTCCACCGAACTCTCCTTGTCCGCAGCCCTGTTCGGCCGCGTGCCCAAGGATGAGCAGATCGGGAAGATCCCTGACACTTCTCTTGACGCTCTTCACCCCATCAGGTGAAGCGCCGTCAGATATGGCCCCCTAGGCGTCGATGCGCGAACGGTCCAGCGTCGCCGCGGAGCTCGTGATGAACTCCTTGCGCGGCGCGACATCGTTGCCCATGAGCAGATCGAAAACCTGCTCGGCCGACTCCAGGTCGGAGATGTTGATCCGCCGCAGGGTCCGGTAGCGCGGGTCCATGGTGGTCTCGGCCAGCTGATCGGCGTCCATCTCGCCCAGGCCCTTGTAACGCTGGATCGAGTCCTTGTAGCGCACGTTCTTGCGCTGAAACTCGAGCAGGGTCTCCCGAAGCTCACGGTCCGAGTACGTGTAGACGTACTTGTCCTGGCCCTTCTTCGGCTGGCTCAGCTCGATGCGGTGCAGCGGCGGCACCGCGGCGAACACCCGGCCCGCCTCGACCATCGGCCGCATATAGCGCTGGAACAGCGTCAGCAGCAGGATCCGGATGTGCGCGCCGTCGACGTCGGCGTCGACGAGCAGGATGATCTTTCCGTAGCGCGCCGCGTCGATGTCGAAGGTCCGGCCGGACCCAGCTCCTATGACCTGGATGATCGCGCCGCACTCGGCGTTCTTCAGCATGTCCGTCACGGACGCCTTCTGAACGTTGAGAATCTTGCCGCGGATCGGCAGGAGCGCCTGGAACTCGGAGTTGCGGGCGAGCTTGGCGGTGCCGAGCGCGGAGTCACCCTCGACGATGAAGAGCTCGCTGCGCTCCACGTCGTCGCTGCGGCAGTCCGCGAGCTTCGCGGGCAGCGAGGAGGACTCCAGGGCCGTCTTCCGCCGCTGGGCGTCCTTGTGCTGGCGGGCCGCGATGCGCGTGCGGGCCGCGGCGACGGCCTTGTCCATGACGGCGCGGGCCTGCGCCTTCGCGTCCCGCTTCGTGGAGGTCAGGAACGCCTTGAGCTCCTTGGCGACGACGTTGGCGACGATGCGGTTGGCCGCGGAGGTGCCGAGCACCTCCTTGGTCTGCCCCTCGAACTGCGGCTCCGCGAGACGGACCGTGACGACCGCCGTGAGGCCTTCCAGGGCGTCGTCCTTGACGATGTCGTCCTCGGCGACGCGCAGCACCTTCTGGCTGCGCAGCGCCTCGTTCATCGTCTTGGTCAGCGAGCGCTCGAAACCGCTCACATGGGTGCCGCCCTTGGGGGTGGCGATGATGTTGACGAAGGACTTGATGTTCGTGTCGTACCCGGTGCCCCAGCGCAGCGCGACGTCCACCCCGAGCTCACGGGTGACCTCGGTGGGGGTCATCTGACCGTGGTCGTCGAGGACCGGCACCGTCTCCTTGAAGGAGCCCTGCCCGGAGAAGCGGAGGATGTCGCAGACGGCCTTGTCCTGGGCCAGGTACTCGCAGAACTCGCTGATGCCACCGTCGAAGCGGAAGGACTCCTCACCCTTCGAGCCGCCCTCGCCGAGACCGAATTCGTCGCGTACGACGATGGTCAGGCCCGGGACCAGGAAGGCGGTCTGGCGGGCGCGCTGGTGGAGGTTCTCCAGCGACAGCTTGGCGTCCTTGAGGAAGATCTGCCGGTCCGCCCAGTAGCGCACGCGCGTGCCGGTGCGGTTCTTGGGGATCTTCTTGACCTTGCTGAGCTTCGCCGAAGGGTCGAAGGGAGCGTCGGGCCCCGTCTTGGCGAAGGCACCCGGGACACCGCGCCGGAAGCTGATCGCGTGCGTGTGCCCGGCGCGGTCCACCTCGACGTCGAGGCGCGCGGAGAGCGCGTTCACCACGGAGGCGCCCACGCCGTGCAGACCGCCGGAGGCCGCGTAGGAGCCACCGCCGAACTTGCCGCCCGCGTGGAGCTTGGTCATGACGACCTCGACTCCGGAGAGGCCGGTCTTGGGCTCGACGTCCACGGGGATGCCGCGGCCGTTGTCCCGGACCTCTACGGAGGCGTCGTCGTGGAGGATGACCTCGATGTGGTCGCAGTACCCGCCCAGGGCCTCGTCGACGGAGTTGTCGATGATCTCCCAGAGGCAGTGCATCAGGCCGCGGCTGTCCGTCGACCCGATGTACATGCCCGGACGCTTGCGGACGGCCTCAAGCCCCTCCAGGACGAGCAGGTGCCGCGCGGTGTAGTTGGAACCGTCCCGGTCTGCTCCGGTCAGCAATGCTGTGGACGGCACGGACGTCTCGGCGGTCACGCGGTTCGCTCCTCGCTGAATTTCAAGGGGGGTCCTTTGGGGTAAGGACGCGGCTTCGGTTGCCCGTCAGAGGGTACCGAGGCCTGGTAGAGCCGTTGTAACGCCACCCACGCCCAAACGCAGACTAGCTCAGGCTCGTATACTTGTTCGATACCTCGATGGAGTGAAGCACACGTCACGTTCCCTTCGAGGCATGAACCATTTAGGCTCCGGGCACGTCCTCATGAACAACCGGCAAGCCAGCCGGGAGGACACCGACCTGACAGCCAGCGCGAAACCGTAAGACACGTAAGAGACGCAATACGGCACATTCGCCGCCAACCGGCAACGGACAACCTCCTCAAAAAGAAATTTCGAGGAAAAGCCACGAGCGGGAACGTTTTCGGCCTGGTTGGATGTTGACCCTGGTACGACAGCTCGTCGAGCTAGAGAAGAGGCGACGTGACTACTGTTCTGACCCCCGCGAGCCCCCTGACGGCCGCTGATCGCTGCGACCGCTGCGGCGCCCAGGCTTACCTGCGCGTCGTCCTGCTGAGCGGCGGCGAACTGCTCTTCTGCGCCCACCATGGCCGCAAGTTCGAGCCGGAACTCAAGAAGATCGCCGCTGAGATACAGGACGAGACGGAGCGTCTGACCGCTGTTCCGGAGAGCTCCACCGAAGAGGACCGCTGACACCTCGCATCCACGACGAGCCAGCTCCGGCACACCAGGCCGGTGAACGGGCGGTGGCCCCTGCCAACCGGCAGGGG
>NZ_WMBF01000430.1:0-5470 GCF_019400875.1 Streptomyces anatolicus
GCCCTACACAGCCGTCACACCCCCAGTGGCCGCCCACCCCGGTCGGCCAGGAGCAGTGCAAGCGGCCCGGCAGGGAGGAGGAACCGCCCGTCGGCGGCGGCGTCGAGCGCGCCGGCCATGGTCCACCAGGACAGCTTGAAGTCCCGCTCCGACGGCGTCAGCTCCTGCGGCCCCAAGGACAACCCCCGGGCCTCGAAGAGGTGCACGCGGGCAGCTGACCCGAGGGTGATGGCGTACGCGCCCAGAGGGCACAACTGGACGGCGGTGAGCCCGGCCTCCTCACGAAGTTCCCGCCGCGCGCAATTCTCCGGACTCTCCCCTTCCTCCCGCTTGCCGCCGGGCAGGAACAGGTACTCGCCGCCATGACGAGGAAAGTCGGCGCTCAGCAGCGCAACCAGCCCTTCGTCGTCACGGGCCACGACCAGCGCCGCGTCGGCCTGATGGGGGAAGTGCTCACCGGTAGTCATCGACTCCCTGGCGGTCCTTCCGAAGCCTGGTGATCCGGAGTCCGTTGGGGTCGGCGGCGGGCCATTCCAGGCCGCCGGGGACGCGCAGGATCAGTACGTCCTGGCGCACGTCGGTCACGATGGCCCGGCAGTCCGGCGCGTACTCCACCTCATCCCCCACCGCCGGCCTCCGCCCGGCACTCACAGTGCTTCCTCGATCGCGTCCGGGGAGGTGGTCCACTCCAGCCCGCCCTCCTCCGGAGCGAGCCACACGACCGGCGGGGTCTCCGGAATGCTGATGAGCGGGCGGAGAGCGCCCTTGTCCACGTCGGGGGCGAATGCGCGGAAGACGCCGACACGGTCACCGTGGGCGTGGTCGATGACCTTCTGGCCGAGCAGCGGATGCGACCAGTGGCCCATACCGAGGGGCCGGGTGCGGGGCTGGGTCATGACGGATGGAACTCCCTGCTGTGTCGCGGGTGTTCGCACTGCTACGTTCAGTGACGATGCGGAAGAGCGTGCCGCCCGGCCGGACGCATCTCCACCGCCATCGCACCGTCACGTTTCCCGGCGCCGATGACGGGAGCCGTCATCGGACCGTCGACTTCGGCCCGAACGGCAGAAATGACAAGTCGGCGGGCAGGCACAGGCCTACCGTCTGCTCAGGCGCACCTCGACGGGCTGGAGGTCACCATGCGCACACTGCTCCAACTGCTCACCGCTCAACGGGACTGGCAGTCGTACCCCACGTTCAGGGCACAGTTCGAACGGTCGGCGCGGGAGCTGGCCGAGGTGGAGGGGACTCCGCACCTCGCGGGCCTGGCCCCGTCGGAACGGACGTACGAGCGCTGGTACTCGGGCGAGTCGAAACCGGTCCCTGACGCGCGCCGCGTCCTGGCGCACATGTTCGGCCACCCCATCAGCGAACTCCTGACGCCCCCGGTCGTGGGAGTTCACCACCCGGTGGCGGCATCTCACGCGCGCGGGCCGGTGGTTACGGATCACTCCATGCCGGACGCGAATGCCTACGAGATGGGGAGGCAGGCGACAATGGCGTCAAGCAGGGCCCTGCGGTATGCGGTTATGGCCGAGTCCAACTCGGTCGGTCCTGAGACGTTCGGTCACATCCGGGACGAGGTGACGAGGCTCGGCACGGCGTACCCCCGCGTCGCTCTCCACGAAGTCTTCTCCGACCTGGTCGAGGTCCAAGACCTGATCTTCCGCCTCCTGGAGTCCGGGCGCACCACCCCCGCTCAAGCGGTGGACCTGCACCTGCTCGCGTCGATGACCTCCGGCATGCTGGCCAAGGCCTCCCACGACCTGTCCGACGCCAAGTCGGCCATGATGCAGGCCCGCGCCGCCTACATCTGCGCCGACCAAGCCGGACACAACGGCATGCGCGCCTGGGTCCGCAGCCTGCAATCCCTCATCTCCTACTGGGCCGGACGCCCCGAGGACGCCGTGACGTACGCAGCTCGTGGCGCCGCCCTGCTCTCCGCCCCCTCCGGGACCGTGGCCGTCTGGCTCGCCTCACAGGAGGCCTGCGCCCACGCTGTCCTGGGTGACCGCGACCACGTACGCGCCGCCTTGAGGCGCGCGGCAGACGCTCGTGATGCTGCCGTGCTCGACGACCTCGACGCCATCGGCGGCATTTTCACCTTTCCGCAGCCCCGCGAGACGTACTACGCCGCCGAAGCCCACGTCCTTCTCGGCACACCGGGCCCAGAGAAGGAGCACGCGGCACAGGAAGCAGTACGCGCCTACTCCGCGGCCCCCGCGGACGAATGGGCTTTCGGGGCCGAGGCCGGAGCCCGAACCGACCTCGCTCTCGCCCGCATCGCCAGAGGAGACATCGACGGAGCCGCTGAGGCAGTCGGTCCCGTCCTCGACCTGCCACCCGCCCAGCGCAAGAACGGCATCGTCATCTCCGCACTGCGGGTACACAAGGCGCTGTCCGCCGGCCCCGTACGCACGGCTACCCGGGCGAAGGAACTCAGGGACGAGCTGGAACTTTTCACCTCGACCCCCACCCCGGCGCTCCCCCGATAAGGCCCGGGACCAGATAGCCGATCGAGTCCACCAACGCCCGCCTGCTCCTGCGCGAGGCCGCCATCGATGACACAGCCGTGCCGCACCGATGAGTTCCCGGCGCCCCAACAGTCTCCCCTTCGTCGCACCCCGAGCAAGAGGAGAGACACCACCCATGCAACAGCTGCTGCGAGTGCAGAACTTCTGCGTCTCGATGGACGGATTCGGCGCCGGTGAGCACCAGAGTCTGGAGAGGCCCTTCGGGCACGCCGACCCCGGGGACCTGGTCTCCTGGGCCGGTGCCACCGCCAGCTGGCCCGGGCGGACCGACGCCGGGGGCACCCGCGGCCTCGATGATTACTTCACCCGGGACTTCACGCACAACATCGGCGCCGAGATTATGGGCCGCAACAAGTTCGGGCCCCAGCGCGGGCCCTGGCAGGACCATGAGTGGCGCGGCTGGTGGGGCGACGAACCCCCGTTCCACACCCCGGTGTTCGTCATGACCCACCACACGCGGCCTTCGTTCACGCTCTCCGACACCACGTTCCACTTCGTCGACGGCGAACCGGCCGACGTCCTCGAACAGGCACGGGAGGCGGCCCGCGGCAAGGACGTGCGGCTCGGCGGCGGGGCCACCACGATCAGGGAGTTCCTCGACGCGGACCTCGTCGACACGATGCACGTGGCCGTCTCGCAGGTGCGGCTCGGCTCCGGGGTGCGGCTGTGGAAGTCGCCCGATGAGCTGCTCGACCGGTTCCACCAGGAGGTCGTCCCCAGCCCGAGCGGCGTCACGCACCATCTGTTCTGGCGCAGGTGATACGGGCCCCGGGTCCGGATCCGGGCGCGGGTCAGCCCAGCACCTCGTACAGCACCTGCCCCTTCGGCCCCGCGCCCGCCACCCGCAGCGCGGGGTCGCCGGGGCGCAGGCCCCCGTCCCCCGGGTACTGCACGATCCACCGCACCCCGTACCGGCGCAGGACGCCGAGGCGTTCCGGGCGTGGGGTCGCGGGGGCGAAGTAGGCCCGTACCGCCGCCGCCCGTGCCTCCTGGTCCGGCAGGAAGAAGTCGGGGTAGCCGGGGGCCACCGTGTAGGGGCCGTACGCCGGGATCTGGCGGGACGGGAAGGTCTTGGCCATGACGACGTCCCCGTAGCGGACCCGCGGGGCCAGCCAGTCGTAGCCGGACCAGGGGGCCTTGTACTTGGCGGCCACGGGCGCGGGCAGCGCGGAACGCGGCACCACGTACCCCAGCGTCCCCGCCTGCGTCCACGCGCCAAGGAGCAGCGCCGCGCCGAGCAGCCCCGCGCACGCCCGCCGCACACCCGCGCGGCCCGCCTCGAAGACCTCCAGTGCCGCCGCCAGCTGGGCGGGGATGAGGGCGGCGGGCAGCACCCTGCCCCATGAGTAGTGGCCGGTCAGGCCGCCCGCCGCGAACATCGCCGCGCCGAGCGCGAAGAAGAGGACCAGGGGATCGCGGTGGTCCCTGCGCCATCGCAGGACCAGCGCCGCCACCCCCAGCAGCACGAGTCCGAAGTGCGGCAGCAGCCCCCGGTACAGCGAGCGGTGGATCTCCTCGAGGCCGCCCACGCCGAGCAGGCCGAAGAAGGAGTAGTACGGCCATGCCGCAAGCACCGCGAGCCCGAACGCCACGCCCCCGGCCAGGCGCACCAGCACCGGCCGGGCCGGCCACGGCCGCGCCCCCAGGACCATCGCGAGCGCCCCGAACGTCGCGACGACACCCGTGAACTGGTGGCACAGCAGGATCACGGACCACAGCGCCCCCAGGCCGACGAAGACGAGCCACCCGCCATCCCCCAGGGACTTGCGCACCAGCGCCCAGAAGTGGAAGGAGAGGCCGAGCGCGAACGTACTCGGGTACGAGACCGTCAGCGCGAGGGAGTTGAGACCGAGAAACCCGCTCCAGTTGAAGAGCCCCGGGCCCCAGAGCAGGAGCAGGCCGAGCAGTGCCAGCGGCACCGCACCGGGCCGCGTACTGAACGTACGTACGAAGTGGCGGACCCCCGTCACCAGCAGGGCGAGCCCGGCCAGCGCGGCCACCCTCAGCACCACGAACGTGCCGAGTCCGGTCACCTTGGCCAGGCAGCCGAGGAGCAGCGTCCAGGGGGAGTAATAGGGGCTCGGGGTGTCCGCGTCGACCAGTGGATCGCCGGGGCTCAGCAAGTCGGCGCGCAGGCGTTCGATCGTCGCCGCGTGGATGCCGAGGTCGCCCGCCCACGGCAGGCGGACGATCACCAGGAGGAGCAGCGCCAGGAGGGACAGGGCCAGGAGGAGGAGCAGGGTCGGGAGGAGGGGGGCCAAATGGCGCGGGGCCAAGTGGCGCGGGGCCAAGTGGCGCGAGGCCCGCGGGGTGACCGCGCGCGGAGCCCGTATGCGGGCCCTACTGGCGACGCGCCGGGAATTACTGGCGACGCGCATCGTGCTGGAAGACCCACGTCCGGTAGACCAGGAAGCGGAATCCCGACGCCAGGACGATCGAGAGCGCCTTGGCGATGTTCGAACCGAGCGGCCCGCTCATCCCCGCGCCGTGGTACGCCACGTAGAACAGGACGCTCTCCATCGCGACGCCGATGCCGCTGAAGACGAAGAAGAGGGCGATCTGCCGCTTGGTGCGCGAGGCGCGGTCCCGGTAGGCGAAGAAACGGAACCCGAGGTAGTTGGTGCCCATGGCCACGCAGCTGGCCAGGACCGTCGCCGTCATCGGGCGGGAGCCGAGGCCGAGCAGCAGGAGGTTGAAGACGACGAGGTTGACGGCGACACCGCTGCCGCCGACCAGGCCGAACTTCACCAGCTCCAGGCAGAGCGCGCGCAGCCGGGCGAGCGCGGAGCGGGGCGCCGGGGAGGCGGAGGCCACCGGAGACGCCGGGGAGACCAGGGAGGCCGAAGACGCCGGGGAGGTTTCCGAAGCGGACGGCGCGGTCGCGGTGGGCGGGCCCTCCTTCAGAGCGGGCGCCGTCATCCGCGCACCCCCGTACC
>NZ_WMBF01000431.1:0-5458 GCF_019400875.1 Streptomyces anatolicus
CCCCAGGCACCCCAGACGCATCGGGCACCCCAGCCGCACCCGACACCGGCACCCCGGGCACGCCGAGCACCCCGGGCGCCCGCGGATAGACCGGTTCCACCCGGGCCTCGACCGCCGCCGCCCACGCCTGGCGCAGCTCCTGCTCGGGCTCGTCGGCCTGATGGCAGGCGAGCAGCAGCCGGGCAAGACGCAGACACACCGCGTCCCGGTCGGCGTCGTCGCCCGGTTCCCAGCCGGAGACCGCGAACAGGCCGGGCAGCAGCACGGGGAAGGGCCGCCGATAGGAAGGCGCCAGCTGACGCGCCAGCTCCATCAGGACGCCCACGAGATCGGTGGCGAGGTGACCGTCGGCGTCGGAGCCGCCCACCGAGAACGCGGTGGAACCGGCAGGCGCGATCCGGATGTGGGCGAGGGGAAGCCGGCCGCGGTAGTGCGCCGCCAGCTCCCGCAGCACCGCGCTGCGCCCCATGCCGTGACGCCCCGTCACCAGGACCACAGGCAGGTCGTGCTGGAACTCCCGTGCGGCGCGCGAGCGTTCGTCGAACTTGAGACCGGTCAGCCGCGGGACGAGCGCGCGCAGGAGAGGGTCCCTGCCGTACAGCGGCACGTCTTCCGCACTGTTCATCCGACTGGACCCCGCCTCCGTAGTGCCGCTCCTCGTCAACTGTGCTCGGGGTCACAGAACTTACCCTCAGCGCACGACCGGTGTCAGCCCGTTGATCAGGGCTGGGGGTAGATGGACAGCTCGACGTCCCCCGCGAGCGCCTCCGTGCCGCGCACCTCGCCGGGGTAGGCGAGACGGACCTTGCGCAACCGGTGCAGCGAGGCGAGCGAGGCGAGGTCGACCTCGGCCGCCTCCAGCAGATGGATCTCCTCGAGGCCGGGCAGGCGCAGGGCGATCCGGCGCAGCGGCACGGCGGCCCCCGCCCCCGCGTGCACGTTCAGCCGGGTGACGTGGGGGAGCTGCGTACGCGGCGCGAACAGCAGCATGCTCAGCTGCGCCGAGGTCAGCGTGAGCGTCCGCAGTCCGGGCAGCTTGCCGATGTCCGAGCCCCAGGAGTCCGGCGTCAGCCGCTCGCTCGCCTCCTGGAGGTGCAGTTCCGTGAGGCTCTCGCAGGCCGCGATATCCGAGAGGCGGGTGGCGGTCGGGGGCAGCGAGAGGACCTGGAGCCGCCCGGGGCACGGCAGGTCGGCGAGGCCGCGCCAGGGAACGTCCGCGCCGATCAGGAGCGTGTCGAGCCGTGCGCAGCCCGCCAGCTCGTGCAGCGGCTCGAAGCGGGGCAGGTCGCGCAGCGCGAGCCGGCGCAGCCGCGGGAGCCGGGTGAGCGGCGCCGGATCCTGGACGTTGCGGCAGCCGCGCAGCCCGACCGACTCCAGCTCGGGGTAGCCGGACAGGACGTCCAGGGAGTCCAGGGAGAGGATGTCGCGCAGCTGCAGCTCCCGCAGCCGCCTGCCGTCGAACGCCGAGCGGACGTCGTCCGGCGTGAAGTCGCCCCGCAGGCTGACGCGTTGGTAGCCGGACATGGTGCGCAGCGCGTCAAGCTCGGCGCGCGAACGCACGGTGACCATCTCCTCCGGCGCGATCTCCAGGAGCGGCCGGACGATCTCCTCCGCGTACACCTCGGGGTCGAAGCGGTCCCAGTGGTGCAGCAGCTGGGCGCGCACGGCGCTCTGGCCGGTGTGCAGGAACTGCCGAAGCCGGGGGATGGCGGCGTCCCCGCCGATCTGGCAGATGGCGTGTACGGTGGCCAGCTCCTCGTCGCCCGAGAGCGCGTCGGCGTCCGGCAGCAGGCCAAGGAGCAGCGGTCCCGTCTGCGCCAGGGCCCTGGCCTCGCGCAGACTGCGCGGCGGCACCATGCGCGCCGCCTGGCCCTCGATGGCCTCGCGCACCGCCGGGGCGACGCTGGTGGCCTGCTCCAGGGAGGCGAGCGCGAGCAGCCGCAGCCGGGCCTGGACGGCCGGGTCCCGCTCCCGCTCCCCGCGCTCGCGCAGCCGGGTGAGCAGTTCGCCCCGCTCGTGGTGGCGGGCCTGGGCGACGACCATCTGCACCACGTCCTCCCAGTGCTCCAGGTGCGCGTTGTTGACCAGCATGCCCATGTCGCGTTCCTCGAGCACCGCCTGGGCGCCGAGGAAGTCCTGGAAGGTGCGGTGGATGAAGTCGACGGCGCCCTGGGCGGGTTCGCGCAGCAGCCCGGAGCGCTCCAGGAGCAGCTGGAGCACGTCCTCCGCCTCGCCGATCTCCGCGAGGCGCTCCACCGACGGCATCAGGCGGCGTACGACACCGACGGCGTCCGCGCGGTCCAGCTGGGTCCGTTCATTGCGGATCAGCCAGTACGCGAGGCTCCGCAGCGGTTCGGTGGCCGACCGCTGGTCCAGCTGCGGGGCGCCGTCGCCACCGCCGTACACCTCGCGCTCCACATCGCGCCGCTCCAGGAGCATGGCGAGCGCGGCCTCGTAGAGCGAGGCACGCCCGCGCGGCAGGAAACCGCGGCGCTCCCGGTGCAGGGCGCAGATGAGCCCGCACATCAGCGGGTTGGTCGCGAGGCGGCTCAGCTCGGGCCTGCTGCGCAGTGCGAGCGTCAGCGACTCGCCGAGGCGGGCGGGCGCTCCCGCCGCCGCGTGCCAGCGCTCGATGAACCGGCGCATGTCGGCGGGCGGCATCGCGCTGAGCACGAACTCGTTAAAGCCCTCGTGCCGCAGCCAGCCCTGCTCCAGGGCGGAGGGGCGCGAGGTGAGGAGCCACAGGTTGCCGGGGAAGACCGCGAGGAGCTTCTTGAGCCACGCCTTGACGCGGCCGCGCTCACCCTTGGGGATCTCGTCCGCCCCGTCGATCAGCATCACCGCGCGGCCGTTCTGCAGCACGCGCGTGGCCCAGCCCTCCGGCTCGGTGCCCAGCAGCGGGCAGTCGATCCAGCGCAGGAAGTCCTGGGGCATCGGCAGTTCGGCGCCCTTGCGGGCCAGGGCGCGCAGCGGCAGTACGAAGGGCACGCGGCCCAGGAGCTGGGAGAGGGAGCCCGGCATCCGCTCCTGGCGGGCGGTGGTGAGGGCGAGCCACTGGACGAGCGTCGTCTTGCCGGTGCCCGCGACGCCGCGCAGCAGGACCCGGTCATGGGTGGCGAGGGTGGTCTCCACCGGCGCCGCCGCGCGCTCGGGCGACTCGCCGTCCGCCAGCGGGGCCGCCTCCGAGGGGCCGCTGCGGTAGGGGGTGGCCTCCAGGCTCAAGTAGGCGTCCTCCAGGGGCCATTCCTGCCCCGCGGGTTCCCGTAGGTCGACGCCGTGGATGGTGAGCTTGCCGTGGCACTGGACGACGTAACGCGCGTAATCCTCTTCGAACCGCGCGTCCTGCGCGGAGATGTCGGGAAGGCGTTCCAGGATCCGGTCCAGGCGCTCGCTCTGCTCGCGGACCTCACGGCTCTGCTCGACCTGGGTGCGCGCGGCGAACCCCGGCTGCTCGCTGAAGAACCGCACCACATGTACGCAGGCCGTCTCCAGGAGCCGGTCGTGGAAGCGGGCGGCGTCGTCGCTCAGGAGCCTGCGGGTCTCGGGGCCCGCCCGCCGCGATAGCTCGGCGGCCAGCTTCTCGGGGCCGAGCGCGAAGGCCTGGACGTCGTCCATGTCGAGATCGCCGAGCGCGTGCAGGGTGCGGGTCAGCGCAAGCCCCACCGCGTCCTTCTCGTCGGGACCGACCGGCGGGTCGTAGGGGCCCGCGGCCCGCACCGCGCGCCGCACCAGCTCGCGGGCGATCCGGTGCAGATCGTCCTCGGTGAGGGTGCGGTGCTCGCGGGAGAAGGCCATGAGCCGCCGGACCGGGATCGGCCGGTCCTGGTAGTGGGCGCCCGGCGCCTTGGCGGGCGGCAGGAGCAGCCGCTTGAGCAGCGGCGCGATCACCGCCGACGCGATACGCAGCCCTACCGTGCCCCCGTCCACGCACTCTCCCTCCGCCGCCACCGCCCCGCCGACGGGGCGGGGCCCCGACAAGCGTAGCCGCGCACCCCACCCGAACCACCGAAAACGCCTATATGTCACGCCAGTTGACCGGGCCGGGCCCGCGGCGGGGCGGGGTGGCCGCGACGGCTCGGCAGGGTTCCAAAGCACCGAGAAAAGCCGTCCTGGTCCGCTGCCCGGCGAGATGCGGGGCACACTCCCCCATAAGAGTGCCGATCACCGGGCGTGGCGGGCGTAGGGTGGCGCCGCGTAGAGATGGAGGCGCCGATGTCCACGCAGATCCGTCGTCTGACCATCACGGAGCTGGCGAGCTGCGACGCCTGCGCGGTGCTGCGTGTCACCGGCGAGCTGGACCAGAGCGGCGAGGCGCTCTTCCTGGGCACGCTCGGCGCGTACGTCGACTCGGGCCACCGGCACCTGGTCCTCGACGCCACCGCCCTGTCGTTCTGCGACTCGCGCGGGCTCAACTGCCTGCTGGCCATGCGGTGGCTGCTCGACCGCCGCGACGGCAGGCTCCTCCTGGCGGGGGCGGGGCGCCGGCTCACGGACTTGCTCGCGGCGACCGGCAGCGCCGAACTGCTGCCGAGCCACCGGACCGTCGCCCACGCCCTTGCCGAACTGCCGGAACCGCACCGGCCGGTCTGGCCGCCCACGCAGGACTGACCGGACGATCTGACCGGGCGCCGGGCGCCGGGCGCCGGGCGCCGGGCGCCGGGCGCCGGGCCCCGGGAGCCGGCCCTGCGCGGGGCCCAGAGTCGTCTCGGCCCCGCGCGGCGCTCAGGACTTCACGATGCGGCGGACGTTCTCGATGCTTCCGCACTCCTCCTTGAGCTGCTTGGCGCGCTCCCTGGTGAAGGCGGCGCCCAGCTCCTCACGGCGCTCCATCGCCACGTTCTCGCGGGCGCCGTTGAGGATCGTCCGCTCCTCCTCGTCGGCGTGGTGCGTCACCGCCTCGACCAGCTTCTCCAGCTTCTCGTCCCACTCGTCGGAGCCGACCTCGTCGACCTCCAGGAGCTCGAGAAGCGCCTTGTTGCCCTCCTCATGCTCCTCGACGCCGTGTTCGACCTCGTCGTTCTCGATGTCCCGGTAACGCTTGAGTGCGGGGTAGACCTCGGCCTCCTCGGCGAGGGCGTGCGCGATGAGCAAGTCCGCGAACTCCCGCAGGGCCGCGGCCCGCTCGCCCTCCACGCTGCGCATCTCGCGGAAGAGGTCCTCCATGCGCCGGTGGTCGTCGAGGATCAGCTCGACGACGTCCGTCGATGTGTCCGTGCTCGCCATGACAGTGCTCCTTCTCAACCGGTGGGTGGGGCTCGCTGCGATGAGTACCCCGTAACCGCCGGGTAGCGCGCTCCTTGTCACTCCTGCGGCCCACCTCCCCGGCCGGGGCCTAGGCCCTGTCGTCACATTCCCGTCTGCCCCGGGCGGACGACGGAAATGTGACGACAGGACCTACGCTTTCACCGTCACCGTCACCGTCACCGTCACCGCCGCCCGACCGCCCCCAACCCCCAGG
>NZ_WMBF01000432.1:0-5448 GCF_019400875.1 Streptomyces anatolicus
GACCGGAGCGAGGCGAGGGTGGCTACGACCCGGGGCGGGTCAGCCGGTCCAGCCGGTCAGCCGGTCAGCCGGTCCAGTCGAGGATGACCTTGCCGCCGCGCCCGCTCGCCGCGTCCTCGAACGCCGCCTCGAAGTCGCGGTAGCCGTACCGGCCCGTGATGACGGGGGCCAGGTCGAGGCCGCCTTCGAGCAGCACGGACATCGCGTACCAGGTCTCGAACATCTCGCGGCCGTAGATGCCCTTGATCGTGATCATCGAGGTGACGATCCGCGACCAGTCGACGGCGAACTCCTCGGCCGGCAGGCCGAGCATGGCGATCTTGCCGCCGTGGGTCATGTTGGCGACCATGTCGCGCATCGCGCGCGGGTTGCCGGACATCTCCAGGCCGACGTCGAAGCCCTCGCGCAGGCCGAGCGCGCGCTGGCCCTCGGCGATCGGCGCGTCCGCCACGTTGAGCGCGAGGCTGACGCCGACCTTGCGGGCCAGTTCCAGGCGCTCCTCGCTGACGTCGGTGATCACGACATTGCGGGCGCCGGCGTGGCGGGCGACGGCGGCCGCCATCAGGCCGATCGGTCCGGCCCCGGTGATCAGCACGTCCTCGCCGACCAGCGGGAAGGACAGGGCAGTGTGCACGGCGTTGCCGAACGGGTCGAAGATCGCGGCCACGTCGAGGTCGACCGGGACGCGGTGCACCCATACGTTGGCGGCGGGCAACGCGACGTACTCCGCGAAGGCGCCGTTGCGCCCCACGCCGAGGCCGACCGTGGCGCGGCACAGGTGGCGCCGGCCGGCCAGGCAGTTGCGGCACTTGCCGCACACCAGGTGACCCTCGCCGCTGACCCGGTCGCCGATCTTGATCTCGGCGACATCGCGGCCGGTCTCCACGACCTCGCCGACGAACTCGTGTCCGACCACCAGCGGCGCGGCCACCGACTGCTGCGCCCAGCCGTCCCAGTCCCGGATGTGCAGATCAGTGCCGCAGACCCCGGTGCGGAGCACCTTGATCAGGACGTCGCCATGGCCGATGACCGGCTCCGGCACGTCCATCAGCCAGAGTCCCGGCTCCGCTTTCTCCTTGACCAGCGCCTTCAACGCAACGGCTCCCGTCGTACTGCACTTCGCTTCTTGACCCGACGGCACAGGAATCTTCCTTAAGGAGGCGCCACGGTCCATCGAGGATTTCTTAAGCGGCCTCGCAGGTTTCCTTCAGACCTCGGCGAATTCGGGTCAGCGGAGCTGACCGCGTTCGAAATAGGCGATCAGGGCCGGATCCAGGGCGGGCACCTCGCGCGGTCTCCCGCCGTCCCGCAGCGACCGCGTCGCGCCCACGCCCGCCGCCACCGCCATCCGCGCCGCGACCGGCGACGTGTCGGTGCGGCCTCCTTCACGTACGAAGCGGACGAACTCCGCGACGAGCAGCGGATCCGCACCACCGTGCCCGCCCTCGTCCTGGACATCCGGCACCGGATGGGTGGCGTCGGCGTCGCCTCGGTAGCCGGAGCGGCGCGTGTTCCACACCTTGACCACTCCACCGGGCCCGTCGCCGAAGTTCTCCAGACGGCCCGCGTCGCCGATGACGGTGTAGTTGCGCCAGTAGTCGGGGGTGAAGTGGCACTGCTGGTAGGCGGCGAGCACGCCGTTGTCCAGGCGCAGGTTGACGAGGGAGACGTCCTCGACGTCGATGACGGGGTTGAGGCCGCGCTGGGTGTGCGGCGGCCAGTGGCCGTCCTTCGTGTACCAGTCGTCGGCCCTGGGCGCGCCCGGCGGGCGGCGGTGCGGGTTGTCGCCGTAGACCATGAGGGCGCCGAGGGCCTGCACCTGGCGGGTGTAACCCTCGGCGAGCCAGTGCAGTACGTCGATATCGTGGGCGGCCTTCTGGAGCAACAGGCCTGTGGTGCAACGCCGTTCGGCGTGCCAGTCCTTGAAGTACCAGTCGCCGCCGTACCCGACGAAGTGCCGTATCCAGACGGTCTTCACCTCGCCGATCGCACCGCTTCCGATGAGGCCGCGCATCAGGCGGACGACCGGCATGTGGCGCATGTTGTGTCCCACGTAGAGCCGCGTGCCGGTTTCGTACGCGGTCCTCAGGATGTCGTCGCACGCCTCGACGCTGATCTCCAGGGGTTTCTCGACGAAGACGGGCTTGCCTGCACGCAGCGCCTCGCAGGCGAGGGCCGCGTGGGTGTGGTCGGGGGTGAGGACCACGACCGCGTCCACGTCCGGGCCCTCGACGACCTTGCGATGGTCACCGGATATCAGGGCGCCGGGGAACGCCACGCCCGCCGCCGCCCGGGCGGCCGCGTCGTGCTCGGCCAGCGCGGTCACGCGGGAGCCCGCCCCCGGCCGGTGGGCGGTACGGGCGAGCGAGCCGCGCAGCCCGTATCCGAGAACGCCGAGCCGGAGGTCGGTCATGCGGCTTCCTTCGTCTGTACGGCTGTACGGCTGTACGGCGTCATCGGGCGGCAAAGTAGTAAACGCTTACTGCCACGTCAATACCTCCGACACCCGTACAACTCTCCCCACAGGACCCGCCTCACGGTCCACCCCTGACAGAAATCAGAGAAAGCCGTCCGATCCTCTTGCGCCTCATAGCAACCGCTTACATGCTGTCGCATCGACCATCCCGACACCCCTGGGAGTTCGCATGCCGCTGCCTCTTTCCGGGCCCACCGGGCCCAGCCGTCGCGTACTCCTCGCGGCCGGGGCGGCGTCCGCCGTCGTATCGGTGACGGCGGGCGGAACGGCGCGGGCCGCCGACCGCGACGACACCTACGACCCGCTCCTCGCCCGCGCCGCGACCCAGCTGACCGGCGGCGCGTTCGACGCCGAGGACCCCGACTTCGCCGCCGCGCTCAAGACGCTGGACACCCAGGCGGCCACCTGGTGGCGGCAGTTGGACCGCTCCGCGGGCAGGACCGCGCTGTGGCCCGACCTCTCCCCCGCCTCCGACCCCGCCCACTTCGGGCAGAGCTACACCCGCCTGCGCACCCTCGCCACGGCCTGGGCCACGCCCGGCACCTCCCTCAGCGACAGCGCGAGCGCGCAGGTCGCGAGCACAGAGGTCGCGAGCGCGGAGGTCGTGGACGTACTGCTCGACGCGCTGCGTTTCCTGCACTCCACCGGCTACCACCCGGGCCGCCCGGAGTCCGGTAACTGGTGGTTCTGGGAGGTCGGGGCGCCCCGCGCGCTGATGGACACCTGCGTCCTGCTGCGCGAGCGGATGCCCGCCGCCGACCTCGCCGCGTACACGGCAACGGTCGCGAAGTTCTGCCCGGACCCCGACCGCCGCACCCACTCCCCCTCGCTCTCGGAGACCGGCGCCAACCGCGCCGACAAGGCCGTGATCGTGGCCCTGCGCGGCCTGCTCACCCGGGACCCCGCCACGGTGGCGCTGGCGCGCGACGGCCTGTCCGACGTGCGGGACAGCGGCAGGAACAGCCTCTTCAAGTACGTCACTTCGGGCGACGGCTTCTACGAGGACGGCTCGTTCGTGCAGCACGGCTCCGTCGCGTACACGGGCACGTACGGCAGTGTCCTGCTCGGCAGCGCCGCGCAGCTGATCGCGCTGCTCGCGGGCTCTCCGTGGGCGGTCACCGACCCGAAGACGTCCGTGCTGTACGACGCCGTGGACCGGACGTTCGCGCCGGTGATCTTCGACGGGCTGATGATGGACGCGCTGCGCGGCCGGGCGATATCCCGGGAGAAGGCACGGGACCACAACGACGGCGCGGCGGCGCTCTCCCACATCCTCCAACTCGCCTCCGGCGCCCCGGACACGTACGCGCGCCGCTGGCGGGCG
Organism: Streptomyces anatolicus; assembly: GCF_019400875.1. NCBI lineage: Bacteria > Bacillati > Actinomycetota > Actinomycetes > Kitasatosporales > Streptomycetaceae > Streptomyces > Streptomyces anatolicus. The sequence continues at coordinate 3,801 of NZ_WMBF01000432.1, forward strand.
CTCGCCAAGGGCTGGATCCGGCGCAACAGGAACACCCCCTACCTGGGTCTGGTCGGCATCCCCGCGCTGGCCCGCGCCAAGGCCGTGCTCGACGACCCCTCGATCCCCGCCACCGCCCGGCTCACCGGTCACTTCACCTTCGCCGACATGGACCGCGTGGTGCACCGGCGCCCCGGCTGGGCCCTGACGCTGTCGCTCTCCTCGAAGCGGATCGCCGCGTACGAGGCGGGCAACGGCGAGAACCTGCACGGCTGGTACACCGGCGACGGCATGACCTATCTGTACGACGGCGACGACCTCGGGCAGTTCGGTGACGGCTTCTGGGCGACCGTGGATCCGTACCGCCTGCCGGGCACGACCGTCGACACCCGCGCGCGTGCCGACATCGGCTCCGGCGCCGGCACCTCGACGTACCGCCCGCGAAACGCCGTGGCGGGCGGCGCGACCCTCGACGGCCACTACGGCGCGGCGGCCATGGAACTCCTCGCCGACGGCAGCACTCTGCGGGCGCACAAGGCGTGGTTCTGCCTCGACAACGCCGTCGTCGCGCTCGGCGCGGGCATCAGCGCGAGCGACGGCCGTACGGTCGAGACGGTCGTCGAGAACCGCAATCTGCACGCGCCCGGGGCCACCGCTCCGGCGCTGACCGTGGACGGTCGCGGGCAACCGGGTCACCAGGGCTGGACCGCGCGGTTCGACGCCGCGCGCTGGGTCCACCTGGAAGGCACCGGCGGTTACGTCTTCCCCGCTCACCCCGGCCGGGTGGGCGGCCTCGGCCTGCATGCCCTGCGCGAGGAGCGGACCGGCAGCTGGCGGGAGATCAATACGGGGGCGGATACGGGGGGTAGCGCCGCGTTGGTGCGGCGCCGCTATCTCTCGTTGTGGCTGGACCATGGTGTCTCGCCTGACGCGGCTTCGTACGCCTATGTCCTGTTGCCCGGCGCGAGTGCGTCCGCGACCGCCTCCTGGGCGCAGGCCCGGCCAGTGCGGATCGTGGCCAACGACGCGACCGCGCAGGCCGTCGAGGCGCGGCGGGCCGGGCTGTTCGCCGCGCACTTCTGGCGGTCGGGGACGGTGGCCGGGCTGACGGCTTCGGGGCCCTGCATGGTCCTGGTGCGGCGAGGGCCTGAGGGGGCGTCGGTGGCGGTGTCCGATCCGGGTCGTGTAGGGGTGACGGTGAGGGTTGAACTTCCGTTCCCTGTGCGGGAGGTGCGGCGGGCGGATGACACGGTGGTGGTGGCTGTGGGGCGGCGGCCTGTGGTGACTGTGCGGGTCGGGGGCTCCCGGGGGCGGACGCATCGGGTCGAGGTCGTGTGAGGTCGGGTCTTCTTGGCGCCCTGTGCCCGTCGTGGGTCGAGTGTCGGGTGCCGGGTGGCCTGTGCGGGTCCGGCGTGGCTTGTCGCGCCGTTCCCCGCGCCCCTTACGGGGCACGTCCCCATCCGCAGGTGCGTCGTGGTTGCTCGCGCCGTTCCCCGCGCCCCCTACGGGGCCGCCCCCGCCCGCAGGTGCGTCGTGGTTGCTCGCGCCGTTCCCCGCGCCCCTTACGGGGCGCGTTTGCGCAGCGTAGGCGCCCGCGACCCTCGCGGGGGCGCGTCGCCCCACCGTCGACAAGGAAGTGACAGGCCCCATGCCCCCACCGCACCTGACC
>NZ_WMBF01000433.1:0-5430 GCF_019400875.1 Streptomyces anatolicus
GAGCAGTACGCCGTCGCCCCCGCATACGTCCGCCCGTCCCACCCGTCCCGTCCGGCTCCCGCTCGCCGGGGTGCTGCGCCCGGGCAAGCCCTCGGACATCTGGTTCAAGCCCGCGTGCAGCGTGGTCGTGGCCACGGCGATACCGAACCTGACACTGCTGGCCCTCGGCCGGCTCGACCTCGTGATGTACACGATGGCCGGTTCGTTCTGCGCCCTGTACGCCCACAACCTCCCGTACGCCGCCCGGGCGCGCGCCCTCGCCTGGGTCGTCGCCGGGATGTCGGCGAGCGTGGCCGTCGCGCTCGTCACGGCCTCGCTGACCGGCTCCGCCGCCGTCCTCGTCGCCCTCGGCGCGCTGCTCGCCGCCGCCCAGAAGACGCTGTGCGACGCGACCCGCATCGGGCCACCCGGCCATCTGATCTTCACCTTCATCAGCTCGGCCACCCTCTTCGCCCCGCAGGGCCTCGGGCAGGTCCCGGGGCACCTCGCGCTCACCCTCGCCGGAGGGGCCGTGGCCTGGCTCGTCGGCATGGCGCCCGCGCTCGTACGGCCGCACGGGCCCGAGCGCCGGGCCACCGCGCGAGCCCTGGCCGCGGTCGCCGCGTACGCCGAGACCGCCATCGCCGAGGGTGCCGGGGCCGCCGATGGACCCGAGGCCACGGACGCCGGGCCCGCCGCCGAGCGGGCCCGCGCCGCCGCGGCCGGGGCCGTGCACGCCGCCTGGCAGTCGCTGCTCGCCACCGGCGCGAAAACCGTCGAGGCCCGGCGCGCCCTGGCCCGCCTCGTCATCCGCGCCGAAGAGGCCCTGGCCGCGCCCACCGCCGCCGACCCCGCGGCGCTGCGTTCCTGGGCCGCCGGGCTGCGCGGCACCGGCGCGGTCCCGCGTCCCGGCGGCGTACGCCCCGGCGAGCGCGACGAACTCCTCGGAGTCGCCGCGGAACTCGCCGGGCCCAAGGTGCCGCTGTGGCGCCGGTTCGCGCCGGGCTCCCCGCTGCTGCCCCTCGCGCTGCGCACCGCCGTGGGCTGCGCGCTCGCCGGATACGGGTCGCTCGCGCTGGGCGTCGGCCGCCCCTACTGGGCCCTGGTCACCGCCGCCTCCCTCTACCAGGCCAACGTGACGCTCACCTGGAACCGGGGCGTGCAGCGCGTGGTCGGCAACCTCGTCGGCGTGCTCGCCTTCGCCGCCATCGCCCCGTTCGCCCACCTCGGCCACGCGGAGCTGATCGTGAGCTGCCTCGCCCTCGCCTTCGGCGCGGAGGCGCTGATCAGCCGGAACTACTGGCTCGGCACCGTGTGCGTGACGCCGATGGCGCTGCTCGTCACCGAGTTCGCGCGGTTCCAGCAGCCCGGCGAGCTGATCCTCGACCGCGTCGTGGACACCCTCGTCGGAGCCGTCCTCGGCGTCGCGGCCGCCGTCCTCGTCACCAACCGGCGCGCCGCCGACCAGATCGAACAGGCCGTCGAGGCCGTGGACCGGGCCAGGGAGCGGGCCGAGGCCGGTCTCGCCCGGGCGGGCACGGTCGAACCCGCGCGGCGCGGGCTCACCGCCGCCCTCGTCGAACTGCGCGCCGCCGCCGACGCGGCTGCGGGGGAGTGGTGGCCGCGCGCCCTGCCGGAACAGCGGGTGATCGCGGCCGAACGCGCCGGACACCGTACGCTCGCGGCGACGGTCCGACGACAGAACGACGAGAACGGTCAGGGGACGCGGCACCGCGCGGAGGCCGCCGACGCCTGGGAGGGCGCACGAGCATGAGAGCAGAGAACGGTCCGGTGGCGGGCCTCGGTGGGGACACCGTGGCCGCGGTGGTGCGGCAGTGGCAGGCGGTGCGCCCCGACATCGACACCGGGCCGATGGAGGTGATCGGCCGCATCAACCGCTGCGCGGCCCTCCTCCAGCAGGCCGAGGACGCCCCGCTGCGCCGGGCGGGCCTGACCCGCGCCGAGTTCGACCTGCTCGGCGCGTTGCGCCGCACGGGGCACGAACTGACGCCGGGGGAGCTGGCCCGCGAGACCTTCTCCTCGGGCGCCGCGGTCACCAAGCGCCTCAAGCAGCTCCAGGAGCGGGAACTGGTCGACCGCAGGGCCGACGCGAGGGACCGCAGGGTCGCCCACGTCCGGCTCACCGAAGCGGGCCGCGACCTGGTCGACAGGATCCTTCCGCAACAACTCGCGTACGAGACGGTGGTCCTGTCCGTCCTGGACGCCGACGACCAGGGCCAACTGAGTGGCCTCCTGGGCGATCTGCTGACCCAACTGGAGGGCCGCCTCGGCGTACGGAGAAGCTGACCCGGGGGCGCAGTGCCCCCGGCGGGCATGCCCCCGCCACGGTGGCTTGATAGGCGCGGGCCGACCAAGATCCGACGGTTGACCCCAGGCTGAACGCGCGGGCAGAGTACGGGCACTCAACTGGTCTGACCAGCTGACCGGGCGACGCGCCCCGCGCGGCGCCGACGGTCGATCACGCGGTCAGCCGGACGACTTGGAGGTTCTCCATGGCCACCGCACCCCCGACCGTCCCCGCCGTCGACACCGATGCCGCCCTCGCCCTCACCCAGGATCTGGTACGGCTGCGCACGGTCAACGCCGCCGGCGCCACCGAGGTCGAACAGCCCGCCGCCCTCCTCGTCCAGCGCCTCTTCGACACGTTCGGATGGACGTACGACGTCGTGGAGGTCGCCCCCGGACGGCCCAACACCGTCGCCGTCGTCGAGGGCGGGGGCGGCGACGGGCCGACCCTGATGTTCGAGGGGCACATCGACGTCGTCACCGAGGGCGACCCGGCCGACTGGAGCGTCGACCCGTACGGGGCGCTGATCCGCGACGGCAGGCTCTGGGGACGCGGCGCCGCCGACATGAAGTCCGGCGTCGCCGCCATGATCTACGCGGTACGCGCCCTCCAGCTCGCCGGGCCCTTCCCCGGCCGGATCGTCGTGGGCGTGCTCTGCGACGAGGAAGGACTGATGCTCGGCGCGAAGGCGTTCGCCGCGTCGCCGCTCGCGCGGTCCGTGGACGCCGTCATCGTCTGCGAACCCGAGGGGTACGAGGTGTGCACCTCCGCCCGCGGCGGCATCCGGCTCCGCATCGACCTGCACGGCGTCATGGCGCACGGCGCGATGCCGCAGGAGGCGAGGAGCCCGATCGTGGCGGGCGCCCGCGTCGTCGACGCGCTCGCGGACGTCCAGGCGTGGGCGCGGGAGCGCTACGGCGCCCATCCGCACGCGGGCCGCGTGACCGTCACGCCGACCGTGCTGCTCGGCGGCGACCCCGACCAGCTCAACGTCATCCCCGCGCACGGCGTCGTCGGCGTCGACGTACGCACCATTCCCGGCACCGACCACGCCGAACTCATCGGCCGCGTACGGGAATCGGCGCGCGCCGCGGCCGCCACGGCCGGTGTGGACATCGCCCTGACCGTCGTCGACGACCGGCCCGCCGTCGAGATCGCCGAGGACCACCCCGTGGTCAGCGCGCTGGTGGCCGGGCACCGCCAGGTCCACGGCGCGGCGCCACCGTTCGGCGCCGTACCCGGCACCACGGACGGCACGATCCTCACCCGCGACGCCGGTCTTCCCACCGTCGTCTACGGCCCCGGTGGCAAGTGGATCGCGCACCAGAAGGACGAGTACGTCGAGGTGCGCGAGATCGGCGAGTACACGCGCGTGTACGCGGCCGCGGCCCACGCCTTCCTCACCGGGGGCGCCCGGTGACGACGTACACCCTTCCCCCGGACGGACTGCCCGTAGGGGACTCCTGGGTCCCCGCGCCCGGCCGCCGGGCCGTCACCTTCCCCTACGACGGCAGCGAGTTCGCGTACGCGCCCGTCGGCGACACGGCGCTCGCCCGGCAGGCGGTCGAGCACGCGGCCGGGCTGCGCAGGACGGTCGGCGCGCTGCCCTCCCACACCCGGCGGCAGGTGCTCGCCGACGTCGCGGCGGCGCTCGGCGACGAGCTGCCCGGCCTTGTGGACCTGCTGGTCCTGGAGACCGGCAAGCCGCGCGTGGACTGCGACATCGAGATGCTGCGGACCGTCGCCACCTGGCAGGCCGCCGCCGACGAGGTCGCCCATCTGCACGGCGAGACCGTGCCGTTGGACGTCCAGCCGTCCGGCGAAGGGCTTTCGGGTTCTGGACGCGGCGGCCCGTCGGCGTCGTGGTCGGCATCGCGGGCTTCAACTACCCCCTGCTGCTGGCCTCCCACAAGATCGCCCCCGCGCTCGCCGCGGGCTGCCCGGTGATCGTCAAACCGGCCCCCTCGACCCCGCTGGCCACCCTGCGGCTCGTCCACCTCGTCCGCGAACGCCTCGCCGCGGCGGCCGCGCCCGTCGGAGCGGTCCAACTGGTCACCGGGGGCGCGGAGGTGGGCCGCACCCTCACCACCCACCCCGGCGTCGCGGCGGTCTCCTTCACCGGCTCGGCGGCCGTCGGCCACCGCATCGCCCGCGACGCCGCGCCCCGCAAGGTCGTCCTGGAGCTGGGCTCCAACGCCGCGCTCGTCGTGGCCGCGGACGCCGATCTCGACGCGGCGGCGGACGCGGTGGTGCGCGGCGGGTACTACGCGTCCGGGCAGGCCTGCGTCTCCGTGCAGCGGGTCGTCGCCGTCGACGCGGTCGCCGATGCCCTGGAGAGGAAGCTCGCGGAGCGGCTGCGGGCGGTGGTCGTGGGCGACCCGCGCGATCCGGCCACCCGGGTCTCCGCCCTCATCGACGAGGCGGCCACCGAGCGGGTCGCCGACTGGATCCGGCGGGCGCGGGCGGCGGGCGCCCGGGTGGTCGCCGGGGGCACGCGGGAGGGCCGCTGCCTCACGCCGACGCTGCTCGCGGACGTGCCGGACGGGGAGCCGGCCTGGGACGAGGAGATCTTCGGCCCGGTGGTCTGCCTGCGTGCGGTGCCGGATCTGGAGACGGCGTACGACGTCGTCAACGCGAGCCGCTACGGCCTGCACGCGGCGGTCTTCACCCGCGACCTGGGCGCCGCCTTCCGGGCGGTGGAGGAGCTGGAGGCGGGCGGCGTCGTGATCAACGAAGTCCCCGGCTACCGCAGCGACATCGCCCCCTACGGAGGGGTGAAGGCCTCGGGCGTCGGCCGCGAGGGCCCACGCTTCGCGATCGAGGAACTGACGGTGACCCGAATGACAGTCGTCCGCCCCTGAGCACCCGCCTCCGTGCGCCCGTCCTCGAGCAGCGGGCCTCGCGCGTCCGGTTCCGCGCGTCCGGTTTCGCGCGTCCGGTTTCGCGCGTCCGGTTCCGCGGGTCCGGCCTCGTGCGTTCGCCCCGCGCACCACGCCCCGTGCATCGGGCCCCGTACGTCCGACCCTGCGCATGGGGCCCCGTGCGTCTGGCCCTGTGTGTCTGGCCCTGTGCGTTTGGACCGTACGTCCGGCCCCGCGCGTCCGGCCCTCCGCGCGTCCGCCCCCGCGCATCCGGCCCCGAGC
>NZ_WMBF01000434.1:0-5416 GCF_019400875.1 Streptomyces anatolicus
CCCTCGCCCCATAGCCCTCGCCGCAGCCGTCGCCACCGTCGTCACGCTCGGCGCGGCCACCCTCGCCCTCCCGGCGACGGCCGCCGACGGCGGGGCGGCCGCACCGTCCAGGCTTGAGCTGAAGGACGGCACGCTGGACTGGGGCGTGAAGGAGAGCTTCCGTAAGTACGTCACGGGCATCGCCATGGGCAAGATCGAGGCGACGGACGGCGCCAAGCAGGCGGCGGACAACGGCGTGTTCACCTACACCGGCGGCACAGGGGCCTACGACACCGGCACGCACGCCACGGAGACCGCGTTCAAGGGCGGCGTCCGCTTCGTCTCCACCGCCCACCGCTTCGACATCAAGATCGCCGACGTGAAGGTGCGCACCGGGGGCAACGCGAGCGCCATCCAGGCCGACGTCACGCTCAACGGCGCCACCCAGAACGACATCGACCTCGCCCGCCTCGACATGACCGGGATCAGGCCCGGCCAGGGCGAGGGCGGCGCGATGGTCCTCAAGGACATCCCGGCGACGCTGACGGCAGCGGGCGCCAAGGCGTTCAACGGCATGTACAAGGAAGGCGACAAGCTCGACCCCGCCACGCTCACCGTGAAGGCGGGCGCCCCGCTCCCCGAGAAGCCGACAGAGAAGCCGACCGACAAGCCGACGGACAAGCCCACCGCCAAGCCGACCGACAAGCCCACCGGGACCCCGAAGCCGACCGCCACGCCCACCGCCACGCCGGGCACGCCCGGTTCGGGGCATGTCGCGGGCGACGCCGTCGACGGCAGGCTCTCCTGGGGCCTGAAGAAGAGCTTCCGCGCCTATATCTCCGCCGGTGGCAAGGTGACCGTCGCGGGCGGCGCCAAGAAGGTCACCGGCGGCTACACCTTCCCCCACGCCAAGGCGCACGTGGACTCCCGCGCCAAGAAGGCCGACGCCTCCTTCGGCGGCAGCGTCCGCTTCACGTACAAGGCACACGGCATCGACATGAAGTTCAGCGACTTCAAGGTGCGGGCGAACGGCGCCAAGGGCACCCTCCTCGTCGACGTCACCACGCCCAAGGGCACCAACAACAATGTGAAGTTCGCGACCCTCGACCTCTCCAAGACCTCGTACAAGGCGAAGAACGATGTCGTACGCCTCGACAAGGTCCCCGCGGCCTTCACGGCGGCCGGCGCGAAGCAGTTCGCCAACGGCGCGGTCGGCTCCATCTACAAGCCGGGCCAGAAGCTCGACCCGGTGACGGTCGCCCTGTCCTTCTCCGAGGGCGCGCAACTCCCCTCCGGAGGCGCCCAGTTCGGCGGTGAGGCGGGCGGCGGCACCGGCGCCACCGGGTCCGGTTCGGTGGGCGGCGGCTCGGTCGGCGGTGCGCTCGGTGACGCCGACTCCCTGGCGGCCACCGGCGCCGACGTCCCCTCGGCCGCGCTGCTCGGCATGGCGGGCGTGGCCGTGGCGGCGGGCGCGGGCGCGGTGTACGCGGCACGGCGGACGCGGGGCACCGAAGCGGTGTGATGCTTCAATGCCGGGGTGACTCTCGACGTACTGCGCGTCTTCTGCGGGCCCGACGGTCGGCACGGCAACGAACTCGGTGTCGTGCGCGACGGGGCCCGTACGCCCGCCCGGGAGGACCGGCAGGCGTTCGCGGCGAAACTCGGCTTCAGCGAGACGGTGTTCGTCGACGACCCCGAGCGGGGCGTCATCGACATCTACACCCCGACCCTGCGCCTGCCCTTCGCGGGCCACCCCTGCGTCGGCACGGCCTGGCTGCTCGACGTGCCGGAACTGGTCACCCCCGCAGGGGTGGTGCAGGCCCGCCAGGACGGCGAGTTCAGCTGGATCACCGCATACGCGCGGTGGGCGCCGCCGAGGACGCTGCGGCGGTACGGGACGGCGGCGGAGGTGGACGCGCTGGCCGTGCCGCCGCCCGGGGAGTGGATCTACGCCTGGGCGTGGGAGGACGAGGCGGCCGGCCGGGTCCGCGCCAGGGCGTTCCCCGGCCGGGACGACGGCATCACGGAGGACGAGGCGACGGGCGCGGCGGCACTGCTGCTCACCCACGAGCTGGGCCGCGCCCTCAACATCACCCAGGGCCGCGGCTCCCAGCTCCTGACGGCCCCGGGCCCGGACGGCGAGATCGAGGTGGGCGGACGGGTCCGGGGCTGGCACCCCAGCCCCACCGACTGACAGTCCAGCCCCTCACGCGCTCAGCGGAAACTCCTGCCCAAGCTCCCGAAAGACCGCCGTATTGAAGGCGAACGCGCGCCGACACTCGTCGACAATCCGCTTCCGCTCCAGCTCGTCCGTGACGACCGAGTCGATCCCGTCGAGCAGCTCCCGGTACCCCCGCTTGAACGCGGCCGGGTTGGAGATCCCCTCGAACACATAGAACCGCACACCGTCGCCCTTGCGCGCGAAGCCCCAGGTCTGCTCGGCCTTGCCGCGGATGATCTGCCCGCCGGAGAGATCGCCGAGGTAGCGGGTGTAGTGGTGGGCGACATAGCCGCCGGGCCAGGTGCGCGCGCACTCCGTGACCCGGGCCGCGTACGCCGCCGTGGCGGGCAGCGGGGCGAGGCCCGCGCGCCAGCCCGGGCCCCGCAGATGCGCGAGGTCGCGCTCCAGCTCACGTACGCGCGCCAGCTCGGGCCGTATGAACGGCCCCGCGACGGGATCGTCGGCCAGGGCCTCGGCCCCGTCCTCCAGGGCGCGGTAGACGAACCACAGCTGTTCCGTATAGCGCGCGTAGGCGTCGACGCCGAGTTTGCCGCCGAGCAGGTCGCTCATGAAGGTCGAGGTCTCGGCCTCGGTGTGCTGCTCGTGCGACGCGGTGCGGATGACCGTCGAGAACGGCGTGCGCGGCATGTCCATGAGGGGCCTCCAGGGGAGCCGGGGGACGGGATGGCGGGAACCAGCGACCGTGCGGAGATCATGGCAAGTTAGGCTTACCTAAGTCAACTGGTTCCCGACGCCCTGTCGGTAAAAAAGCTACCCACTCCCGTCCCGGGGAACCACCCGGGCCTTACCGGACCACTCAGGGCAGCGTGAGGATCTCCGCCCCCGTCTCCGTCACCACCAGCGTGTGCTCGAACTGCGCGGTCCGCTTGCGGTCCTTGGTGACGACGGTCCAGCCGTCCTCCCACATGTCGTACTCGTACGTGCCGAGCGTCAGCATCGGCTCGATCGTGAACGTCATGCCGGGCTGGATGGTGGTCGTCGCGTGCGGGCTGTCGTAGTGCGGGACGACCAGACCGGAGTGGAAGGACGAGTTGATGCCGTGACCGGTGAAGTCACGTACGACGCCGTAGCCGAAGCGCTTGGCGTACGACTCGATGACGCGGCCGATGATGTTGATCTGGCGGCCGGGCTTGACGGCCTTGATGGCGCGGTCGAGGGACTCGCGGGTGCGCTCGACGAGCAGCTTGGACTCCTCGTCGACGTCGCCGACGAGGTAGGTGGCGTTGTTGTCGCCGTGTACGCCGCCGATGTACGCCGTGACGTCGAGGTTGATGATGTCGCCGTCGTTCAGGACGGTGGAGTCCGGGATTCCGTGGCAGATGACCTCGTTGATGGAGCTGCACAGCGACTTCGGGAAGCCGCGGTAGCCCAGCGTGGAGGGGTAGGCGCCGTGGTCGCACATGTACTCGTGCGCGACGCGGTCCAGCTCATCGGTGGTGACGCCGGGGGCGATGTGCTTCGCGGCCTCTTCCATGGCGCGGGCGGCGATGCGGCCCGCGGTGCGCATCAGCTCGATGGTCTCGGGGGTCTGCACCTCCGGCCCCGTATACGGGGCGGGGGCGGGTTTCCCCACGTACTCCGGGCGCCTGATGTTGCCCGGGACGGAACGGATGGGGGAGAGCTCCCCTGGGACGAGCAGTGACTGGCCAGACATGCCAGCGAGTCTAGCCAGCGGTCTCGGGGCACGATGGCGTCAGGAACGAGAGGAGCGGGACATGGCACTGTTCAAGAAGCGGACGGTCGGCAAGCCGGGGGAGTGGTACTACTGCCTGGAGCACCGGAAGGTGGAGGAGGGACCCGACTGCCCGGGCAAGGACCGGATGGGCCCCTACGCCACGCGCGGCGACGCGGAGCAGGCGATGCGGACGGCCGCCGAGCGGAATCTCCAGTGGGAGAACGACCCACGGTGGCATGACTCGGTGACCCGGAGCGACGAGGAGTAGGCGGCCGGGGCCCTCTGGGTCCCCTGTGCCCTCCGGGCCGCGGCGCGGGCCGCGTCAGCCCGGCATCAGCGGGGCCGGGCAGCATCGGGCGGCCGCCACGCCCGCGTCCGTGGCAGCCGGGCCCAGGGGGCTCGGTTCGCCGCGCGGGCTCGATCCCCCAGGGATGGAGAGTCCATGCTGCTGAGGTTCCGCTCACCACGTCCGCGCGCGGCCGCCCCGGGCCTCGCCACGACCCTCGTCCTGGCCCTCGTGCTGGCGCTGGCCTCGGCCCTGCTGCCGGTCGGCGGCGGGACGGCCGAGGCCGCGACCACCGCGTCGGCCCGGCAGGCGGCCGCCGCATCCGGCCAGCAGATCAACATCGCCGCGACCCACACCGGCATGTGCCTGGAGGTCGCCACGCAGGAGACCGGCGAACCCGTCAGACAGCGCCGCTGCGCCGGGCGCGAGGGCGCGCTCTGGTATCTGAAGGTGTCCGCGGTCCACAGCGGGGCGGTGCAGATCGTCAGCGCCTTCAGCGGCAAGTGCATGGCGGTGGAGAACTCCAGCGCCGACAACGGCGCGGCCCTCGTGCAGGCGGCGTGCGCCGACCGGCCCGGCATGAGCTTCCTCTTCGAGAACCACGGGGACGCCGCGCTGATCCAGCCGATGACGGCGAGCCCGCGCAAGTGTCTTGAGGTCACCGCCTCCGCCACCGCGGACGGCACGGCGCTGCGCCAGTGGAGCTGCGACAACCAGCCCGGCGCCAACTTCACCCAGGGCAACTTCCGGGGCCTCAAGGAGGGCTGGATCAAGCTCCGCCCGGGCAGCGCGCCCGGCAAGTGCCTGACCGAGGGGCGCGCCGGGATCCTGAGCGTGCCAGTCGCCGTCCAGCGCTCATGCGCGCAGGCCACATCGCCGCGCACCTACCTGGTGCCGCAGGGCAACGGCCTGTTCAAGCTCCAGTGGCACAGCGCACAGGCGGGCGTCCGCTGCCTCATGGTGTTCCCCGTCAGTACGGTGCCCGATCTGCTGGAGACCACGAGCGACTGCGCGACGGCGAACGTCTTCTACATCGAGGCGGTGGACACGCCGGTACCGAACACCTACCGGATCTACACGCTCCACACCCCCGAGCGGAAGTTCTGCGTCGGCATCACCGACAGCGCCACGACGGAGGGCGCCACGGCCAGACAAGAGCCGTGCACGACAGACCGCACGGACCAGGTCTTCTTCATAGACGCGGAGTAACAGGAACCGGGTGCTGGGTAACGGG
>NZ_WMBF01000435.1:0-5389 GCF_019400875.1 Streptomyces anatolicus
GAATCCACCCCGCGCCGCGGCGGAAGCCGACAGGATGAAGGGGAAAGGTTCATTCGTCGGCACCGGGGGGAGCCACCACCCATGAACCGTCCGCTGCGGCACATAGCCCTCTTCTGCGGCATCCTCACGCTCGCCCTGCTGCTGCGGGCGACCTGGGTGCAGTTCGCGGAGAACGACGAGCTGTCGAACCACAAGAAGAACCGCCGCGTGCAGATCGAGGCGTTCTCCCACCCCCGCGGCGACATCATCGTCGGCGGCAAGTCCATCACCGGCTCGAAGAAGACGCCGGGCTCCGACTTCGAGTACAAGCGGGTCTTCAAGGAGGGCCCGATGTACGCGCCGGTGACGGGCTACTTCTCGCAGGCCCAGGGCGCCACCTTCCTGGAGGGCGTCCACAACGGCATCCTCAGCGGCAATGACGACCGCCTCTTCATCAAGCGCACCCTGGACATGCTGACCGGCAAGAAGCAGCAGGGCGGCGACGTGATCACGACCATCGACCCGAAGGCGCAGAAGGCCGCCTACGAAGGCCTGGTGAACCTGAACGCCAAGGGCGCGGTGGTCGCGCTCGACCCGCGCTCCGGCAAGGTGCTCGCCCTGGCCAGCACCCCTTCGTACGACCCGTCGGTCTTCGCGGGCATCTCGCCGGAGGAGGGACGCGCCTTCGAACGGCTCGGCGACCGCAAGGACAAGCCGCTGAACAACCGCGCCCTGCGCGAGATCTACCCGCCCGGCTCCACCTTCAAGATCCTCACTGCGGCCGCCGCCCTGGAGCACGGTGTGGTGACGGACATCGACAAGCCGACCGGCGCGAAGACCCCGTACAAACTCCCCCTCAGCTCCACCCGCATCGGCAACGACGTGCCCGACGCCAACTGCGACGACGTCTCGATGAAGACCGGCATGCAGTGGTCCTGCAACAACGTCTTCCTCGACATCGCCCTCAAGGTCGGCAAGGACAAGATGCGCCAGACGGCCGAGCAGTTCGGCTTCAACGAAGAGCAGTACATTCCCGTACGCGCGGTCGCCAGCAGCTACCCGGAGAAGCTCGACAAGCCGCAGACCGCGCTGACCGGCATGGGCCAGGGCAGCCTGACCAGCACCCCGCTCCAGATGGCGATGGTCACGGCCGGCCTCGCCAACGACGGCAGGGTCATGAAGCCGTACCTCGTCGAGGAGTTGCGCGGCCCGGATCTGACGACGATCGAGAAGGCCGAGCCGCACGAGCTGAACCAGGCCGTCTCCGAGGACACCGCGAAGGCCGTGCAGGACATGATGGAGAACACCGTCGAGAACGGCACCGCGAACAAGGCGCGGATCGACGGCGTCACGGTCGGCGGCAAGACCGGCACGGCCCAGCACGGCGCGGACGTCAACGACGAACGTCCGTACGCATGGTTCGTCTCCTACGCCAAGAACGCCGACGGCGATGCACCGGTCGCCGTGGCCGTCTTCGTCGACCCCTCCAACATGGACATCCCCCGCTCGGAGATCGCGGGCGGCAAGCTGGGCGCGCCGATCGCGAAGGCGGTCATGGAGGCGGTCCTGGAGCGCTGAGGGGTGCCTTTACCGGGCCGCAGGTGTCTCCCAGGGCAGGGGCGCGCTGTGCACCACGTCGAGCCGGGAGACGGCCCGGGTCAGCACGACGTACAGCCGGTGCAGGCCCCGCCGCTCGGCCGCCGCGATCGCGGCCGGTTCGACGGCGACGACATGGTCGTACTCCAGGCCCTTGGCGAGCGAGGCGGGCAGCACGGTCACGCGCGCGCCCAGCTCGTCGGGGCCCGCGCTCTCGATACCGGCCGCGTCCAGGGCCGCGCGCAGCGGCTCGGTGTGCGCGTCGGCGGCGATGACGCCGATCGAGCCCTCCCGCCCGAGCGCGTCCCGTACGGCCTCGACGGCGGCGGCGCGTACACCTGGCATGCCCCGCGTACCCCGCGTATCCCGCGCGTCCTGCACATGGCGGATGCGCAGCTCGCCGTCGGCCCGCATCGACCGGGCGGGCGGTACGTCCACGTCGAGGTGGGCGAGGAGCCGGTTGGCGAGCCCGACGATCGCCTTCGGCACGCGGAACCCTGTGGTCAGCGGGGTCACCGTGGCGTCCGGCTTGCCGAGGTGGCCGAGCAGTTCACCCCAACTGCCCGCCGCCCAGGGGGTGGTGGCCTGGGCGAGGTCGCCGAGCACGGTCAGCGAACCGAACCCGGCGCGGCGCGCGATGGCCCGGCACTCCATCGGCGACAGGTCCTGGGCCTCGTCGACGACGATGTGTCCGTACCCCTCGGGCCGCTCGAGAAGCCCCTCGATCTCGTCCATCAGCACCAGATCGGCGGGGCTCCACTTCGCGGATTTGTACGAGCGTGGGGGCCTCGCCCACAGGATCGCCCGCTGCTCCTCGGGCGCGAGGAGGCCGTCCGACGCGGCGGCGAGCGCGTCCGGGTCGGCGAACAGGCCCGCGAGCACCTCGTCGGCCCTGACCCTGGGCCAGACCTGATCGACGAGGGCACTCAGCGGGCGGGAGCGGCCGGTCTTCTGCACCCAGGTGTTGTTCCGCGGCCCGGACCGCCGCTCGGCCTGCGCCTGGACGGCCCGCACGACCCGGCTCCGCACCCGCTCGCGCCCCACCGCGTACGACGGCTCCTCGCCCCGCACACTCTCGACGATCCTCTCCAACTCCTCCCGCGACACCCGCCACCGGTACGACCCGTCCGGCACCGCGAGGGAGTCGACGGGCGCCCGGACACGGGAGTACAGCGCGCGGCGCAGCACCTCGGCCATCCGGGCGTCGTGCTTGACGAGGGCAGCGGCCTCGTCGTCCTCGGCGCGCACCGGGTGCCGGCCGACCTCGTCGAGGACGGTGGACTGGCGCACGCCGGTCTCGCCGAGGGAGGGCAGCACCTCGGCGATGTAGCGCAGGAAGGTGCGGTTGGGCCCGAGGATCAGCAGCCCGGAACGGCTTACGCGCTGGGGGTGGGTGTAGAGGAGGTACGCGGCGCGGTGCAGGCCCACGGCGGTCTTGCCGGTGCCGGGGGCGCCCTGCACACAGACGGATGCGGTGAGTTCGCCGCGTACGAGGTCGTCCTGCTCGGGCTGGATGGTGGCGGCGATGTCCCGCATGGGGCCGACGCGGGGCCGCTCGATCTCCCCGGCGACGATGAGGCTGCCGCGGCTTCCTTCGGGGGCCTGCGCCTCTGCTTCCGCCTCTGCGTCCGCGTCCGTGTCCGTGTCCGTGTCCGCGATCAGGTGTTCGTCCTCCATGCCGGTGAGGTCGGAGGAGTCCCCCTTGCTGCCGGGGGCCCAGCCGAACCGGCGGCGGACAGCGACGCCCTGCGGGTCGCGGGCGCCGGCCTGGTAGAAGGCGCGGGAGACGGGGGCGCGCCAGTCGACGACGAGGGGCGGGGCGGAGGGGTGTTCGGTGATGCGCAGGCGCCCGATGTGGTAGCGCTGCCCGCGGTGGTCGCCTGCCTCGCGCGCGTGCGGCCCGTCGGCGGCGAAGTCGAGGCGGCCGAAGAAGAGGGGCGCTTCGGGCAGTTCGCGCAGGGCCTTGGCGTGGCTGCGGAACTGGTAGCCGAGGACCTCCGCGTCGGCGCCCGAGGCGGACACGTCGGCGCCTCCTGCGACTTGTTCCTGGGCGCCTTCGACCATGCCGGTCAGGGCGGCGCGGCAGGTGTCGTGGTAGCGGCGTTCGAGGGTGAGGGGTTCTGCCGTATCCATGCGCCCACAATAATGTAACCGAGTTAAATTCGATACCGAGTAACGTTCTTAACCAAGTAACGGAAGCCCCTTACACTCCCCCCATGAGCGAAGCCGAGACGACCTCCGAGACGACCCCCGAGACGACCCCCGAGACAGCCCCCGAGCCTGACGGCAGCCTGCGGAGCCGAAAGAAGCGCCAGCGGTACACGACGATCTCCGAGACGGCGATCGCGCTCTTCCTGGAGCGGGGCTTTGAGAAGGTGTCGGTGGCGGAGGTGGCCGCCGCGGCGGAGATCTCCAAGCCGACGCTCTTCCGGTACTTCGCGACCAAGGAGGACCTGGTCCTGCACCGGTTCGCCGACCACGAGGACGAGGCGGCCCGCGTGGTCACCGGCCGCCCGGCCAGGCGGGCCGCGCTGGACGCGCTGCAACGGCACTTCCTGGACGGCCTCGAACGCCACGACCCGGTGACGGGCCTCTGCGACGCCCCCGAGATCCTCGCCTTCCACCGGCTCCTCTACTCGACGCCGTCACTGGTGGCCCGCCTGCACGGCTACCAGAACCGCTCCGAAGAGGCGCTGGCCGAGGCCTTGACGGCGGCGCACGGGGGCGACCGCCTGGAAGCGAGGCTGGCCGCCGGCCAGATCGTGGCCGTCCAGCGGATCCTCGCGGAGGAGAACTGGCGCCGGGTCGCCTCCGGCGAGGGCGCGGAGGAAGTCTGGCCCTCCGCGGTGACCGCGGTGAACAGGGCGTACGCCCAACTCCGCTCAGGCCTCATCCGGTACGCGTAGACGCCCCCGCCGCGCCTACGCAGGAACCTCTCCCACCCACCCGTTCACCCCGCACCAGCAGGCGAGGCAGGCGTGGCGCGCCCGCCGGCCGGAGGCAGCGGCGAGGCCAGACACCAGAGGGTGTCGAAGAGCTGCTGTCGCTGGGCGACTTTCTCCCGCCCCACGCGGCCCGACATGACGTGCCAGCGGGTCAGGGACGCCTGGTAGCCCATGAGGTCGAGCACCGTGCGCTGCGAGGGGGAAGTCACAGGTCTCTTGACGACCTTGCCGTAGATGCCGTCGAACAGCTCCTCACCGTCAATCAGGCAGAACTTCAGCATCGGGGTGATGCGCAGGGCACGGAACTGTGCGTCAAGGGCGGGCAGACCGTCCGGGAGCAGGCCACCCGGCGCCAGTTCCGCCAGATCCCGCGCGAATCCATGGATCTTCGCCAGCAGGGCCGCCCGCAAGTCGGGGTCGTCCACGGCCTTGCCCTCTCCGTTCAGCATGCCCGGTACCGCCATGGGCCCGGTGAAGTCCGGCACGAGGATCCGCAAGGACACCGGAGGCCGACGGCTCGCGTCAAGGTCCTCCAGGATGCGGCAGACCGGGTGCACCACGGTCTCTCCGGTGAAGCCGATCGCGTCTATCCGGGCCCGCCCGGGCTCCGCCAGGGCCCGGGCGAAGGACTGTCGGAGGTCCTCGGCCATGACCTCGCTCCGCGCCTCCGGCCGGAGGGCGTCGTTCAGCCGCCGCACCTCCGCGTAGAGGACGTAGCCGACCAGGCTGAGGATGGCGCCGCCCAGAAAGGCCTTGCCCTCCAGGGCGTCCCCCACCGGCTGCACGAACTGCGCGACCAACCCGAGGCAGAAAACACCGAGCAGCAGCGCCTTGGTGACGGCGCTCTCCGCGTCCGCCCACCCCTCCGC
>NZ_WMBF01000436.1:0-5386 GCF_019400875.1 Streptomyces anatolicus
CTTCCCACTCGTCCCCCGCCCCGTACAGCCGCGCCGAAGCGTCCACGTGGGCGAGGCGGCGGATCGCGTTGAACACCACCTCGCCGAGCACCGTGCCGATCACCACGCTCTCGACCAGGTCCTCGACCGCGACCCGCCGGCTCACGTAGCCGAGGTCGGCGCGGGCGACGATCTCGGCGGCGTCGGCGTAGCCGTCGAGCAGTTCCGTACTCGCCCCGTGCCCCACCCGGCCCATGGCGGCAAGCGCGCGTGACAGGTCCTCCGCGGCGGGGTTCGACTCATGCGTGCGCCAGCCGCGCCGGGCGATCAGCTGTTCGACGGTGGCCCGCGCCGCGGCCGTCTCGGCGTCGTCGTCGGCGACGCCCTGCCCGCCGAGCCGGTCCGCCGCCGCGCCGAGGACCTTGTGCAGCGGGCGGTCCGGATCGTCGATGGCGCCCAGCACCTCCGCGATCGCGGCCACCTTCAGGCCGCCCACCTCCAGGAGCACGCGGATCAGCCGCAGCCTGCGCTCGTGCAGCTCGTCGTAGTGCGCCTGATTGGGGCTGGACAGTTCGCCCGGCGGCAGCAGCCCCTCACGGACGTAGTACTTGATCGTCGGCACCGGCACGCCGGTCCTGCGGCTCAACTCGCCTATACGCACGGCCTGTTCCCGCTCCTCTTCATCGATCCCCCGGCCGGATCCCCTTGCCAACCCCTCCGCACATCATAGATAGTGGCGCTATCAGATAGCAGATAGCGCCACTATCTATTCCGCCGCATCCGAATCGAGGGGATACCTATGTCTTCATGGCGTTCGTGGCACCGCCCCCTGGTGCTGTTCTCCGCGTCGATGGCCGTCGTGGCAGTCGTCTCCGCGGTGGGGCTCGTGGTCGATGACCGGGTCCTCGTGGGCGCGCCGATCTGGGCGAAGCCGCTGAAGTTCTCGCTCTCGTTCATCGCGTACGGACTCTCGCTCGCCTGGATGCTGTCGCTGCTCGACCGCGGCCGGCGTACGGGATGGTGGGCGGGGACCGTCGTCGCGGCGACCAGTGCCGTCGAGATGCTGATCATCACCGGGCAGGTGGTGCGCGGGAAGCGCAGCCACTTCAACCACCAGACCCCGTTCGACGAGACCCTGTTCAACGCGATGGCCGTCACCGTCGTCATCCTCTGGTTCGCCACCGTCGCCATCGCGGTCCTCCTCCTGCGCACCCGGATCACCGACCGCGCCTCCGCCTGGGCGATGCGCTGCGGCATCGCCCTCGCGCTCGCCGGAGCCGCCATCGGCTTCCTGATGACCCAGCCGGCGGCCGGCCAGCGGCGCGGCGAGTCCCCGGTGGTCGGCGCGCACAGCATCGGCGTCCCGGACGGCGGGCCCTCGATGCCGCTGACCGGCTGGTCGACGACCGGCGGTGACCTGCGGATACCGCACTTCGTCGGCATGCACGCGCTCCAGCTGCTCCCGCTGCTGCTCATGGCGCTGCTGGCCCTCGCGCCGCGCGTGGCCCGCCTCGCCGACGAGCGCGTGCGCCTACGGCTCGTCCTGGTGGGCTCGGGCACGTACGCGGCGCTCTTCGCCCTGGTCACCTGGCAGGCACTGCGCGGGCAGCCGCTGATCCACCCGGACGGGGCGACCCTGACGGCGGCCGCCCTGATCGCGGGCGCCGCGGCGGCGGGCACCTACGCGGCCCTGCGGGCCCCGACCGGCCCAACTACCCACTCCAGCAAGGAATTCGAGGTCGCGGCATGACCGGCACCCTTTTCGAACTCTCCTTCTACCTGGCTGCCCCCGTCTGGCTCCTCATGATCCTCGCGCCGAACTGGGGCCCGACCGCACGCCTGGCCGCCTCACCCCTCACCGTCCTGCCGGTCCTCGCCGTCTACCTCACGATGGCGTTACCGGTCCTGCCCGAGATGTGGGCCGCCGTCAGCAGCCCCGACATCGACGGCTTCCGCGAACTGACGGCGCGCGCCAACGGCGCCGGCGCGATCTGGGCGCAGGTCATCGCCTGGGACCTGCTGCTCGGCCAGTGGATATACCTCCAGGCGCGGCGGCTCGGCGTGCACCCGCTGGTGACGGGACCCCTGCTCGTCCTCACCATCCTGCTCTCGCCGTTCGCCCTGCTGCTCTTCCTCGCACTGCGTACGACACTCATCCGGCGGCGCCGGCAAGACCTGCGGCCCCGCCGGAATAACCGAGCGGTTCCGGAGGTTACCTCCGTTACGAAGTCCGGAACAGCGAAAGGGCAGTCATGAAGATCGGCATCATCGGCGCGGGCAACATCGGCGGCAACCTCACCCGCCGCCTCACCGCACTCGGCCACGACGTCTCCGTGGCCAACTCCCGCGGCCCGCACACCCTGACCGCCCTCGCCGAGGAGACCGGCGCGACGCCCGTCCCCGTCGAGGAGGCCGCGCGCGGCGCGCAGGTCGTCGTCGTGACGATCCCGCTCAAGGCCGTCCCCGACCTGCCGAAGGGCTTCCTCGACGGGGCCGCCGAGGACGTGGCCGTCATCGACACCGGCAACTACTACCCGCAGCAGCGCGACGGCAGGATCGCCGAGATCGAGGAGGGCCTGCCGGAGAGCCGCTGGACGGAGCGGCAGATCGGCCACCCCGTCATCAAGGCGTTCAACGGCACGTACTCCGACGACATCCTCGACAAGCCGCGCCCCAAGGGCGACCCGGAGCGTGTCGCGCTGCCGGTGTCCGGCGACGACGAGGCCGCCAAGAAGGTCGTACGCGACCTCATCGACGACCTCGGCTTTGACTCCGTCGACAACGGCGGCCAGGACGAGTCATGGCGCCAGCAGCCCGGAACTCCCGTGTACGGCAACCGCGGTGGCGTCGAGGAGATCCGCAAGGCCCTCGAAGCGGCCACCCCGGAGCGCACGGCCGACTGGCGCGCCTGACCTCCGCCGGGCAGACCCTAGGGGGACGCCGAAGGGGAACACCCTAGGGGGAGGCCCACTCCCGCATCGCGTCCTCGCTCTCGAAGCGGGCGACGTTCTTGTCCAGCGGGGACGACGTGTACTGGTGGATCTTCCACTGCGCCTGGATGCGCGGCTTGCCCGCCGTGACGTAGTCGGCGATCCACAGTCCGTCGCCCGCGTAGGACGTGTCGTCCCGGTTCAGCCAGAAGTCGCGGTTGCAGTAGAGGATGACGCGATGGCCGGGCCGGAGCCGCTTCACCTCGCGGATGAAGCGGTCCTTCTCCGCGTTCGACGCGGCCGTGTGGTCCCCCGTCCACTCCCAGTCCACCGCCAGCAGGTCCCCCTGCTCCTCGGGGGCCCTGCTGACGAAGTACTCGGCCTGGGCGGTGATGTTCCCCGGCCACAGGAAGTGGTAGAAGCCGACGACGCAGCCGCCGTCGCGGGCCTGCTTGGTCTGGGCGGCCAGCTTCGGGTTGACGTACGAGCGGCCCTCCGTCGCTTTTATGATCACGAAGGAGACGCCGTCGGTGGAGAACGTGGACTGATGAGAGCTGACGTCGATGCCACGCAGCATGGCGGCCTCCGAGGGCAGTGATACGGGGGAGGGGTTTGCGAACTGCCCTTTTTGTGCCCGGTGTCGGCATGGATCAACCGTCAACCATCAATCTGTCAACGGAAGATGCCCGTGTGCCCGAGGGAGTAGCGGCCGGGCTGCGGGTAGACGGCGAGTCCGTGCGGGCCGCTGCCGACGGGGATACGGGCCAGCTGGACTCCGGTTCGGGTGTCGATGGCGTACACCTCGGAGTCGTAGCGGCCCGAGAGCCACAGCGTGTTGCCGTCCGCCGAGACGCCGCCCATGTCGGGGCTGCCGCCCTGCGGGAGCTTCCACTTCTTGGTGAGCCTGTTCTTCGGGAAGTCGAAGACGGAGACGCTGCCCTCACCGCGGTTGGAGATGTACATCTCCTTGGAGTCGCGGCTGACATACAGGCCGTGGCAGCCCTTGCCGGTGCGCAGGAGCTTCGGCGTGGTGAACTTCTTGCCGTCGAGGACCCACATGCCGTGCGCCATCATGTCGGCGATGTAGAACGTCTTGCCGTCCGGGGACATCTTCACGTCCTGCGGCATGGCGCCCTTGAACGGGATCTTCTGCTGGCCGACGACCTTCATCTTCTCGGTGTCGACCTTGAGGAGTTCGCCGGAGAACTCGCAGGAGACGATGAAGTAGCGCCCGTCCATGGAGAAGTCGGCGTGGTTGACGCCCGCGCAGGTGACCGGGACGGTCTTGACGCGGTTCATGGTTCTCGGGTCGCGGAAGACGAGTTCGCGGTCCATGGAGGCCATCACGATGGCGTGTTTGCCGTTCGGCGTGAAGTAGAGGTTGTACGGGTCCGAGACGTCGACGGTGCGGCCCGTCTCGCCGGTCACCGGGTCGATGGCGGTGAGGCTGTCGCCGAGGTCGTTGTTGACCCAGAGCGTCTTCATGTCCCAGGAGGGGACGACGTGCTGCGGCTGGTCGCCGACCTTGATGGTCTCGATGACCTTGAACGTCTTGGGGTCGATGACGGAGACCGTGTCGGACTCGGTGTTGGGGACGTAGACGCGCGGCAGGAACTTCTTGGCGACCGGCGCGAGGGCGTTCGGCCGGTCGGCGGCGTAGGCGTCCTTGGGGTCGAGGACCGGCGGCATGCCGGGCAGGCCGGGGGCGACCCTGGGCTTCGCGGGCTTGCGCATGCCGTCGGTGCCGAGGGCTTCGTCGGACCGCTTGTCGCTGCCGCAGCCGGCGAGCGCGGCGAGCACAACTCCGGCGGCGAGGGCGGCAGCGGTGCGCTTGGTCAGGTTCAGTCGCGTACGGGGCATCAGGTCAGCAACTCCGTGGTCGTCACCGCGCGCAGGCCGCGGCGTTCCAGTTCTTGCAGGACGGCGGGGAGCGCGGCGACCGTGTCCGCGTACCCGAAGTGCAGGCTCACCACGGACCCCGCGCGGAGTTCGGCGGCGATCTTGCGGGTGACGGCCGGGGCGCCCGGCGAGATGAAGTCGAGGGAGTCGACGTCGTACGAGAGGACGTGCGGGTAGCCCGCGCGGTGGGCGAGGCGTTCGACGAGCGGGGTCGCCGTCCTGGCGCGCGAGGGGCGGAACCACGTGCCGATGGAGCCGGTGAGGCGCCGCAGCCGGTCCGCGCAGCCGGTGATCTCGGCGTAGGCGTCGGCCTCGGACATGTCGTTGATGTCGAGGTGGCGCAGGGTGTGGTTGCCGAGGTCGTGGCCGCCGTCGAGGATGCGGCGGGCGAGTGCGGGGTGTTCGTCGAGCCAGCCGCCGACGGCCAGCACGGTGACCTTGGCGCCCGCCTTCTCCGCCTCGGTGAGCAGCGCCTTCGCGGTGGCGGGGTCACCCTGGCCGTGGAAGGTGAGGGCGACCTGGGGCCGGTCGCGGGGGCCGTGCGCGATCTGTCCGGGGAAGCCGGGGAAGCGGCGGGG